>JAAEPL010000150.1 GCA_024232675.1 Planctomycetaceae bacterium | reverse complement strand
GCCGGATTGAACTTAAAAGTGACGCGATAGAAAAGAACCCAAGCAATTACCCCGGCCACGGATACGATTCCACGACGACCGTAATCCGTTAAGTGGGGAGCTAGGCTAAGTAAGGCAATGACCGCGACCATTGCAATAAAAACGGGATTGCGAATTCGATATGCCCAGGCCCAAGTCGCCAGACCCGTTGCCGTTACCCCAATGCCAGAAGACATGTGCCGTAAAAGGTCACGAGCGGCAAATTGACCCATTAACCATACAGTCAAAGATAGGACAGTCATCACCACCGCTAGTCGCATCAAATAAGATGGGGTTTGCAGTGATCTACTCACCAGCTTTTGCTGCTTGAGCTTGATCGGAAATTGACGATATACGATTAGAAAAACCAACAAGAAGCCATTGAGCATAAGCCCATACATAATGGAGGACTGGTAGTTTCTGTCAGATACGACAGCTCCCCACCATCCGTTTGAATTCTTGTCGAGAATCCAGCTGAAAAAACCAAATGACTGAAAATAGAGATAGCCCGCGAGAAACACGTTTCTAAAACTAAACAACGCGGTTCTACGTCGTTGGTTATCTCTTACAACGACGCCAATGGTAACGACAATGCAAAAGATATTGAGAATGGCCGCAAAGTAAATCATGGTTTAATCGAGATTCTGTCAAGATAGTGTGGCATGAAGATTTGCTGCACTGATTTTCGGTCTTTACCGCTCACCTTGCTAACTTTGATTTTGTATTTTGCCAAAATAGATAGCGAAATTCAAAATGAGGCGTTTCGACTCCGCATGCAAAGTGACGACTTCTTTTTAACGGATTTATTCGATCATCCCAAGGTATCTTAAATTCGTGAGGCTCGGTCAGAGGTCGAGGGCTTTCTTTTTAATCCAAATGGTGAGCGATTGTGTGTTTTGGGGGGGACGGCAACTTGGGGTGGTTGGTAGGAACGGGGTGGCAGCGTTGGGAGGTTGCCTATCGCAGCTTATTTTCCGTAGTAGGTCTCGTAGCGGTTTGGAGCATCAATGAACACGAGTGTGATAACGCTGCGCAAAGGTGTTAACCTTGGCGTTGTCTTTGGAAGCTTTACGAATTGCAGATCAGCTTGTGTCGTGATGACTTTTTCAAAAGATTTTTAAAACTGCTTCGGGCTCTTCCGTTATTTGGTGGCGTTAGACAAATACATCTATCCGCATGATTTTCCCGCTTGTGACTTTTAGGCAGAAATCTCATCAAGGATGCTCGCGATTTGTTGAGTTTGGGTACGTCGGTTGAAGTCCTTGTGGTATCGGGTTAGCCATTCGGGAGAGGCCATTATTTCATTTTCAATGCAGTTTTTAATAAAAGCCCCTGCTTCCATAAAATTGGGGGATGCTTGGCAAATCACCCACGGCAGGGATCTTAGGAATTCAGCGTCCGGTTTAGTCGGGCGTATGACCATTATTGGAGTACCAGTTGCTAGATACTCAAATAACTTAGAGCTGAGCCCTTGATACGTTGACCTTTTGTCAGAGTTTATCGCTAAGAGAAAATCGGCATCCGCAACTTGTTGCACGGCCTCTTGATGGGGAACGCGGCCGAAGAAATGGACTCGTTTGGCCACCTCCTCGCTGAGTTCAATTGTGGAGTTGGGTCGATCTCCGAAATGAAAAAATTCCGCATCGATACCGTGTGAAATCAATTCCTTAATTAAGCCAGAGGCGAATGTCACGCCCTCGTTCGAGATTATGCCCGCCGTTACTATTTTCAAGGTCCCGTTTTGTTTCAACGCCTTGTCTTGGCCGAGCATCTCGATCGGAAATCCATTAGGAATCCAGTTTAGTTTTGCAGACTTGTCAGGGTACTTTTTGAGAAGCCAGTTGTAATGATTCTTTATAGCTAACGTGCAGGCAGCTGATTGGTTAACTACACGCGTTTCATATCTATTCAACTTTGCGCGGAGGGGCAAGTTATATGCTGGAGCACGGTACCGAATGTCGCACAAAAAAGGATCTCGAAAATCGGCAACCCACGGTGTACCAAATTGATTCGTAATTGATAAACCAGCAGTGTGGATGGAGTGCCGTGGGCTGCTTGTTAGCACCGCGTGAGGTGCGAGGGACTCGACGTAGGAATCGATTTGGTTTTGGAGTTTTCGCCAACTCCACACTGACACGTCGGGTACAGAGACTAATTCCGCTGCTCGTTCGATAGCAGATTTTTTGAGTTTTTTTAGGGCACCAGTTGAACGTTTGGTGTTGGTGGGATTTCGGGGTTTATCCAGATAGTTAATTTCTACGTGCTCATTCAATTCACGAGCGATCGTTTCCTTTTGGGCCGATTCTCCGTAGTAACGGCATAATATAGTTGGTTTCCAACCAAACTCGGGCAGATGCCGCGCCCACTGCGAAATGCGAATCGCCCCCACTGTCTTGTCGGGAAAAAAGGTCGTTGAAATGATTAGGATTTTTTTCATTGCTTACATGCTTCCCTCATTGATTGGACGCAAAAAGGGATAGCGATTTTTCTCGATACCCGTAACCGCAGTGTGAACGTCCGGCAGGTAATCGCTGTTCTCAGGCAATCCTGGATTTGGAGATGAAGGGTTATTTAAGGAGTGATTTACTGGTTGCGATTGAGGGTGTGGGAAATATCGTCCCACATAGTTTCCGCTTCGGTTTGCATTCGTTGCTTCGCCGTGTTGATCAGGGATCGATAATTAGCATTGGCTTCGGAGTTGCAAACGTTGTTTACCAAATCGAGTAAACTTTCAACCGACTCTGTTCCAGAGTGTTTAAGGGTCGGCACACTGAAATCGCTGATGATGGCTTCGTATTTGTGCGCCCACCCAAGAACTATTGCCGGAACGCCAGATGATAAGGCTGCAACCACGCTATGAAATCGTGAACCAACGAGTAGGTGCGAGCCTGCGATAAATTGTTTGAGTACTTTTGGATTTTTGTGTCCGTAAACTGAAACCCATTCATCACCAATTTCGGGTGCGAGTTCGTCTGCCAGTTTGTGGGCCATTTTAGAATCACCGGGATCGTTGGAGTGTATGACGAAAATGGTTTTCAAGTTGTTTTCTTTGAAGCACAAAGCCGTCGCTTTGAGCTTGTTGAGGTAATTATCACCCCATTCGTCTTTGCCTTGATCGAGCATTCTTTCATTGGGAACAATGCATCCGTATTTTCGATTAGGAATCGAAAGGTTGTCTTGCGTCGTCGGCGTGCTGAAGATGGTGATGTCGGGTGCCAGTCCAAGTGGGAATTCAGGCCCCATAATGGATTGCACGAGTTGAAAAGAGCTTTGGTCTCTCGCGTATGCGTGCGTGACCAAATTCATACATTCCTTAAAAGCATCGCGAGTTTTAGGATTGTCGAACGGGCCGTACATTTGAGGCATAAAGATGACTGGTTTGTTTCGATGGCGATAGTTTTTGATGATTGCCAGCGAAGCTTTGGTGCGGAGGGGGGGGAATCCGTCACCATAGGCATAGCCTGAAATATCAATCATCCCATCACATTCTTTCCGACTCACAAGACCAAGCATTGATGATGAAAGCTTAGGCATGAGAACGCGTAAAGGCGCCATTGCCAATTTTCGAAGCATGGCAGAGCGGTAGAAAAAACGGTGACTCCACTTGGGATAGATGGAAGTGCTCGGGAAAATTCTCGCTAAACGTAATTCCGCGTGTTGTAGGTAAGATTCGTTTGGTTTGGGTTCGATGGCAAACTCGGCCTCGGGGAATTCGTTTCTCAATCTTTCAACGGTTGTGCGGAGCATTAACTCTGCCCCTTTATTTCCAAAGCCGCCACCGTAAATTTCAAGCATCATGTTCGGTTATAGCTCCTCAAACCGTCGAGGTCTTTTTTTTGTGAATAGGGTATTAGGCCGTCGGTATCCGGGAAACCTAGCGAAAGACACATCACGACTCTCTCGTCACTGGTGAGATTGATCGCCTTGGCAATCATTTTTTCCTTGGCAGCGATGTCTGGCCAGTTGATCGAACAACTACCGATGCCTTGTGTTTCCAGTGCGAATTGAAAGGCCATGGCGGCCAGAGATGCGTCGATGTAGATGACGTGTCGGTCACGTGCAAAAGGATAGGCGTTGAGGTGTCCAACGATCGCCACAAAGACTGGGAATTGGTGATGAAAGCCGCTGGTTCCCATCGGGATCGACGATAACTTTCGCACTAAATCAGGGTCGTCGTAAATCCGAAACTCAAACGGTTGCCGGTTGCACGCGCTGGGGGAGAGTCCTGCAATCTCGATGGCCTGATCAATGGCATTTCTTGGAACTGGCTTGTCGAGATACCAGCGGACGCTGCGTCTTCTAATCGCTAAAAGTTTTAGCTGTTCGATTGAAATGGGAAGTGCGGTTTGGTCTCGCGAAATCGGTGTTTTGTTGCCTGCATTCAGCGAGTGTTTTTCGCATGTTTGATTGAATTTCTCTCTTAACCGATCAACCACTTCACTTTGGTTTGAAGTGATGACTTGGAAGTAGGCAGACAAAACGTCAAGAGCCCAGCGCGTTGAGTTAGATAAGTGTCCAGCATTTTCCGTTTCAAGTAGCACAACATTCTGGAAGGAATCGACCGTTTCTGCGATGTAATTGAGGGCAAATACGGGGCGACGTGGTTTTGAGATTAATCCTTTTTCCAAGCGGTGTGTGTTGCGGCGAAGGCGATAAGTGTGACTCTCAATGGTGTTGTCGGATATTCCGTTTTGGTATTGGATTTGCCCTGCAAGGACGCTTTGGTGTTCCCGCTCGAAACTTCTATCAATGCAATAATATAAATTCGAAAAGAAGGGCCAGCGTACGCATAGTTTCATGATTGGCGGGGCAATCAGTTTCAGCAAGCGACGGATGGTTTTTTTTAACAATGTAAACACTGGAATCTAATTAACTCGCTTTCGCAAAAAACTTGGAAAACCAGCCTAAGGGAAGCACTGATCCAAGCGTTTGGTAAACAGGTATTTTGCTCAAAGATTGCCATGCGAATAGGCCTAATAGATAAATCGACAACCCGACCGCTGGGAATATCGCGATGGTTAACGCCGAGGGAAGGTCGGCGAAAATCGGTTGTATCAACGTTTTCACTATCAGCCAGGAAAGGCCGGCTAGGCAAAAGGGAATAAACGCGCGTTGATAAATCTCTATCGCAGGTAGATCCAGCAATTTGGCAATCAGGCCATAGCGTAATGCCTGTACAGTCATCCCGATGGAAGCCAGCATTAAGCTAACGCCAATCAACCCGCCACGACTTGTCATCGGGTAGACCAAGACCGCGAGCATAAATAGCATCACCAAGTGGTAATAGCTGGCGAAAAATGGTTTTCCGACGGCCATAAAGACGCTGGAAGTCGCTCCGCCCAAGGCTCGGCATGCTCCCCAAATAGCCATCAAGGGTATGACGATTTTCATTTCCTGCCAACTTGAATCAAAAAGCAAATTAACTAGATCTGCTGCCGACAACATGATGATCAGCATTATAGCTACGACCACGGTGGTTACCGCCAAAAACGTTCTCAAAAACGCGGAAGCAAGTCGTGGAATATCGCCCTGTAATCGTGAATAAGCTGGAAATGCGACACGGTTAATGATGTTGTTTAATTCCATCATCGGCGTGATTGCGAGCATCGTGCTTAAGGTGAGGATTCCAAATTCCGATGTTGAGAGGATTCGACCCACGGCAAAGTCCGCACCGCGTGTCAGCAATAACCCGATAACACCGCTGACGAAAACCCATTTGCCAAAAACGTGTAGTTCGCGAAACCTTTCCCAGTTCCAACCCAACTTCCAAGAATCTGTTTTCATCAAATAGGAGACGGCAACGGCCCACACTGCTCCGGCGATTTTTCCCCACACCAGGGAGAATAAATTTGGGTTGGTGAAGAGGCAAATCATCGTAACGATGAAATCAATTATTGGTGAACCAATGTCGAGAATAACGACTTTTCCGAATTGCAATTTGCGCTCAAATTGAGTCACCGCAATATTGATGAACCCTTTGCAGCACGGAATAATTGCGAACCATCGGAGCAGATCCGCAGCTTCCGGTGCGTTGAACCAACGGGCGACCCATGGTGCCGAGTAGTACATCATGATTGCAATGAAAGTTCCACGTATGGCTTGCGCAGTGAACGCGGTCGGGAAAAAGACAGAGTTGTCACCCTGCCTCTGAATTAAGGCCTTGGTGATCCCCAGTTGGCAAAAGACCTCGATTGTGATCAAAGTCGTGAGGGCGATTCCAATAAGTCCTGTGTCTTCCGTCCCCATGATGATGGAAAATATCAACAGCTGGAGAGCCGTTAAAAATCGCGTACTCACACGCATGGCAGCAAGTAGGAAAGCGCCTCTTTTGACAGCAGCGCTGAAACTACGTGGCTCTTCTGGGGCGGAGTTTTTAATTGGCAACGAAGCGTTGTTCATATCGCTTTAGAAACCAGTCAGTTCCGTGAAGATTTTATTACCTAACATAGATCGGGTGTGCGGAAGCAATTGCGATATTTGATTTTTTAGTGTCGCCGACGTTTTTTGAATTTTGTGAATAAACGATAGCATTGAGAGCTAAGGAAATTGTGATTAAGTCAGGGGAAGTTGAGGACGAGTGTTGGGATGTCAAAACGACTCTATGGCGATTATTCACGGCGGGGTTTATAGCTGCCCCAACTCGCTTAAATACCAACGAATCGTTTTACGAAGGCCCTGTTCAAAATTTTCTATCGGGGCCCAGCCTAACTCTCGTCTGATTTTTGTATCGTTCAACGAGTAGCGTAAGTCGTGTCCAGCGCGGTCCGGAATAAAGGTAATCAGGTCAGTGTAAGACGAGAGGTTTTTATTCCTCAGGTTTTGGTTTTCAGACTGTGGAACCAGTTCGTCGAGAAGTTTGCAAATCGAGTTTACCAATTCTAGGTTCTTTAGCTCATTGTTACCCGCGACATTGTAAGTTTCTCCAATTCGGCCATCTTTTAAGACGCAATGAAGTGCCCTCGCGTGGTCTTTGACATGTACCCAATCGCGTACGTTCTCACCATCTCCGTAAACGGGGATTTCAGTACCTGCAACCGCTCTGTGTATGACCAACGGGATTAGTTTTTCGGGGTATTGGGCAGGCCCATAATTATTCGAACTGTGTGTGATTAAGACAGGTAGTCCGTAAGTCGCGTGCCAAGCTCTGACGAGGTGATCAGACGAGGCCTTGCTGGCTGAGTAGGGTGAACGCGGTGAGTAGGGAGTTGACTCATTAAAGCTTGGGTCGGTTAGGCCTAATGATCCATATACCTCATCCGTGGAGACGTGCAGAAAGCGAAATAAGTCTTTGGCCTCTCCGTCGATCCCTTCGTAATATTTATTTGCCGCGTGTAGTAAATTAAAGGTGCCGACGATGTTAGTTTGGATGAAGGCTGAAGGACCCGAGATCGAGCGATCGACATGAGATTCGGCAGCCAAATGCATGATTGCGTCGGGCCGGTGCTTGGATATCAAGGTAGAAACGACATCCCCATCGATAATGTCAGCCTTCTCAAATTCCAATCGCGTTTCGTTCCGTAATACGGAATGCAGGATCAGATTCGAGGCATAGGTCAGGCTGTCGATGTTGATGATCCGGTGATTCGTTTCCTGAAGTAGGAAACGGATCAGGTGGGAGCCGACAAATCCGGACCCGCCAGTTACCAGAATTTTCATGGAGTGCTTTTGTATTGTTGGAGTTGCCTTATTTAAGGCTTGCGTTGACGGCTTCTTGCTGAGCCAAGCTCATATCGTGGTCTACCATGATCTGGGCCAGTTCTTCACAAGAGGTCTTGGGTTCCCAGCCAAGTTTTTCTCGGGCTTTCGAGTAGTCTCCCAGCAGCAGATTAACCTCGGTTGGTCTAAAATACCGCGGATCAATTTCGACATGCGGCTCCCAATCGACTTCTAGATGATTGAATGTGTAGTTTAGGAAGTCTCTGATGGAATGCGTGGAGCCCGTAGCGAGAACGAAATCATCGGGCTTGTCATGTTGTAGCATCATCCACATGCCTTCAACGTAGTCGCGGGCGAATCCCCAATCTCTTTTTGCGTCTAGGTTTCCCAGATAAAGCTTGTCTTGAAGACCAAGTTTGATGCGGGCTGCCGCGCGAGTGATTTTGCGGGTTACGAATGTTTCACCACGGCGTGGTGATTCGTGGTTGAAAAGAATACCGTTGGTCGCAAACAGATCGTAGGCATGGCGGTAGTTGACTGTTTGGTGGAATGCGTAGACTTTCGCACATGCATAGGGGCTTTGAGGGCGGAACGGAGTCAATTCAGTTTGCGGTGTTTCAGTGACGTCCCCAAACATTTCTGAAGAGGAAGCTTGATAGACTCGCGTTTCCTTCTTCTTGTTTAATTGTCTTGCGGCCTCCAGTACGTTTAACGCTCCCAGGCCTGTTACCTGCACCGTGTAAGCGGGTGAGTCGAAGGACACTCGTACATGGCTTTGGGCGCCCAGGTTGTAGATTTCATCTGGTTCTACATCAAGAACTAGGTTCGTAAGGTTTTGGCCGTCCGTCAAATCTCCATAATGAAGAAACATCTTTGCGTCTTCTTCGTGCGGATCTTTGTAAACGTGGTCGATGCGATCTGTGTTGAACGTGCTGCAGCGACGTACGATTCCGTGGACCTCATATCCTTTTTGCAAAAGGAATTCTGCCAGATAGGACCCGTCTTGACCTGTAATGCCAGTAATTAATGCTCGTTTGTTTGTCATAACCAATTCGTCCTAGTTGTTTGGTGATGTCTGTGGGGAAACAGGGACTATACCTCTCGAAAACACTCTCGACTCGCCTCAAGTTGATAATCCTGGTAGGTGCGTTCAATTCCCTGCTTTAAGTTGATGCTTGGTTCCCATCCTGTGCTCTTTATTAATGATATGTCAGATCGTTTAAGAGGGGTACCGTCCGGTTTGTCCCTGTCTTGCCGAATTTCACCTTGAAATCCAGTGATCTCCGCAATGCATTCGGCTAACTCGCGAATCGAAATATCCTTGCCTGTCCCTACATTGACCCAATCTGGCGGGTCGTCGAGTTGGAGCAAGTGGAGAATTGCTCTCGCCAAATCGTCCACATGAAGAAATTCTCGACGTGGCGTACCTGTACCCCAAATGATGACCTCGTCAAGATTCTGCTCTTTTGCTTCGTGAAAGCGGCGTATGAGTGCGGGTAACACATGCGAGTTTTCAGGATGGTAGTTGTCACCAGGACCGTAAAGGTTGGTCGGCATCGCAGAGTGAAATAAAACCCCGTATTGCTGACGGTAATATTGACACATCTTTAAGCCAGAAATCTTTGCCAAGGCGTAGGCTTCGTTCGTGGGCTCGAGCGGGCTGGTGAGTAAGTAATCTTCTTGGATCGGTTGGGGGGCCATTCGCGGGTAGATGCAGGTGCTGCCCAAAAATAAAAATCGTTTAGTGCCCGCGCGAAAAGCGGAATCGATCGCATTGGCAGACATTATTAGATTGTCGTAAATGAAGTTTGCAGGAAAGGTGCTATTCGCATGGATCCCGCCCACCGTAGCGGCAGCAAATATTACAGTGCCCGGTTTATGGTCTTGGAAAAACTTCAATGTGGCGGCCTGATCTCTCAGGTCAAGTTCGCTGCTGCTGCGACAGAGAGTGTTGTCCACTCCCAACCGCTCGAGAAGACGGACTACCGCGGAGCCTACCATGCCACGATGGCCAGCAATATAAATCGGACTTTCTAGAGTATTATTCAACGGATTGATTTGACGCAGTTTTGCGCGCGTACTCCGTTCTCATGGGTGACTGTTACAAAATACAAAATCTTGCAAAACCACACAAAAACAGCTGGCATAATAGGTCAAAATCAATCGGAGACGGTGCGATCAAATTAGTACCCAAACGCAGCTTGTAGCTTGCCATTTACGCATGTCATCAGACCGAAAACTCCTTCGAAAGTCAACGTCGTTACTTTATCTGACGTTGCTTGCAAGGTTAGCCGTCCCGTACTTCGAGTTTAGTTAGGTATCACGAAATCTAGCGGAATCTTGTCCTTCGGCTGAGGATTGGCGGACGAAAACTGATTTTCGAAAGGTATTTTCGGTATCAACGGCAAAATTGGAAAGGGTTGTGCGGCGAACGGTAAGCTTGCATCACAGTTTTCGTTCTTGGCCCTTTCTTGGGGAATCACTGCTGTCAGAACGGTTTTTCACCAGGGGAGCGGAGAGGATGGCAAATAGCAGGAGGTAACTCCCTTGCCATCTCAGAGGATGGAGATGTCACATGAAACAAATCGCATCGAGTGCATGATTTCGTTCGGCAGAAGCTTACCTATTCCGGTTGCAAGCTTCCAAAGATGCGTCAGCGTAAATTTTGTTGCTGGCGAAAATCGCGAATTAGATGGCGTCGATCACGGCTTCGTCAAGTTCCATGGATACACCCTGCTCGAGGAAGTTAATTGACAGCAGCAGACGTGTCTTGCCCTCGCGGCGAATGACGTGCCCCTCATATCCTTCAAAAGGACCGCGGCGGACCCGAATTCGCTGACCAGCTTGGATACGCGCCTCGGGTGTCAGAGCGATGCCTTCGGATATGGCCGTTTGAATTATCCGTAAGTCGTCCACGAGTTGAGGACCATCCGTTACTTCTTGTACGGTGGAGATACAGTTCGTGGTTAGGGAAGCGTAGCGTTCCGTATCGTTGGCATACAGAAAAAGGTAGTTGTTAAATAACGGGACATGCGAGGTGCGCAGGCGACCTGCGGGGCTTCGGTACCGTTTTGATACCGTTGGCAGGTAGCAGCCAATCTTTTGATTGACGAGTTTCCTAGCCAGATCTTTCTCACGTCGAGAGACCGTGTAGATGCAATACCATTTTCGTTCTTCGTCTCCCAGCAATGATTGATTCTGCAGAAGGTCTGCAGGATAAATTTCGTCTTCTTTGGGTAAAATGGGCATCGGAATTCAGCTTTTGATCGAAAGGAATCGCAGAAAGTGCGGGGGGTGGGAATATTTATGAGGAGACTGGTAAGTCTAGTTCACGTTTCAGCCTGAGCAATATGCGGAATGGACCAAGTCACAAAGTTTCGGCTGATTGGCATTGCGGGTGCCCCAGGCAGTGTGAGAAGCGTGCTAAGTCGTTAAGATTAGTAACGATATGAATGATAAATCGGGTTATCCGGCCCAAGGAGGGCCGTTCGAAGCGCAACTGCCGGATTGGTTTCCCAGGACGCGCGATGCTCTGCGCCGTGATTACGCTGAAATCTGGACGCGATCCTCAAGCGAACCATCTCCGCCAGCAGCCAATCTGGTTTTAGATTTAGGTTGTTTAACCAGTAAACACCTCGAAGGATTTACGAGCGATAAGCAGTGTGAGCGAATGGTCGCAGAAGCTGCCGAACGGTTAGGAATCACTGTGCCGATTCAGGTGTACTTAACGGAAAATACCCCCGGCAAGGGAATTCGTGTTTACCGAACTGCTGATCATGCGCAGTTAATCTTGCAGGCCAGTTTGTTAAGCAAAATTAATGAGCAGGAACGCCTCGCCATTATTGGTTACGAATTAGCGAAAATTACGTTAGCAGCTTGGGACGGTGGTGACTTGGTGCATGTCGAGCGATTGTTGACACGTATTCATCTGCAAACGAATCCGCACCCTGTTTTCATAGAAACCCTGCGACTCTTTCAGCTCTACAGGAAATTGTTTTGCGACCGGGGTGCCTGGAGAGTCTGTGGCGACCTGGACGCGGTTAACACCTCCATCCTGTTCACAGAGACGGGAGAGTTTCCAGACCGCAACGAGGTAACCTCAGATTCGGAAGAACAGGATCGTGCTCATTCAGATAACGCGGACTCATTCACTCCCAACTCATCGGATGCAATTTCGCGAATGGTTGCCGCCGAACTATGGAAGCAGCGATCCCCCACGCTCGATATTGATATTGCGATGAAGATTCAGGGGCCGAATTCTTGGAAGCGACTTGATGTCTATCGACAATCGGTTGCACGAGAAAAGACCAGGGATTTGATATCGACGCTGCTGGAGCCCGAGTGGATGCGTACCGATGCTAAGCTCGCCTATGCCAAGTTGTTTTTCGATGATTACAAATACCAGAAACCCGATCATCAGGGGATCACGGATTGGTTAGAAATATCCGCCAAGGACGTGAAAGAGTTTGTTTGTTTTACCATGCTGGATTTTATCACTGCGGAGCGAAACCTTTTGGAACCGGCGTTGGCTTATTCACTTCAGTTATCAGCGCGGTGGAAGCTCTTGCCGCTTTTTATTGAGATGGCAAATCGGGAATTGCGATTGCGGAAAACTCAAATAAAAGAGATGGCAGATAACACGGAGCAATGGATACAAATTGCGGCCGATGCCCACCACAAATCGGTCCATCGACAAGATGGCGGAATGCCCGAATGAAATTTTTAAATTACCTTCGAAAGCGAATTGAGTCAGGTGGTTTTTCAACGGAGGACTGTCTGGCTTCTCTTTTGCCTCTGATGAAGCAGACTGCCGAAGCCCATGCAGCAAATGGCGTGGCTCCTCTGCAGGGCTGCCTGAAGTTATCGGTATCCGAGTCGCGTGTCTTTTTTGTCCAAGAGGATAAAGAGCCAGTTCGTAATAACGTAAAGCCTGTGAGTGAGCTGAATCAAGCCTCGCAAAGTCCCGTGGATTTTATTTCTGAGGAAACGCCTGTTGTCGTTTTGAGTGGCGTGGCGCTGGAGAAGGCCAATCACGAGTTAGCTGAAGCTCGGGACAAAATAGAATCACCTGCATTTGTTACCGGCTTTTTGTGTTGGGAACAGCTGTTCAATCATCACGATCCATTAACGGACATATTTAACTTGGGGCAGATCCTGGCAGCTGTTTCGCTCGGATTGGATTTTTTCGATCCAGATGATGTGCAGCAATTCGTATCTAACCGCAAGAACCTTTTCAAAATTTGCCCTGAAATCCATCCCGTGATTGCCCGAGCTATCGTTCGCATGACCGAGTTGGATCGCAAAAAAAGAGTTCAAGATTTGATTGCCTTAATAGAGGCTTTGGAGAATTACCGACAGCAAGATGTCGAAGTTAGTGTCGAACCCTCTGAAATCGAAGGGTTTGAGTCGCGGGACTTAGCAGGGAAACAGCAGATCTTATTGGATCGCTTGCAACAACGATTATTTGAAATCTCCCGCCGCAATCGCATGTTGCATTTTCGACCGACCATGCAGTCAATTAATTTGACGCAAGCCTCCGTACCGCTTTCATTCGATTACAAAAATATTCGTGACGATCAAATTCTGAAATGTGATCGTGGATTAGAGGAAATGATCTCCCAAGGCCGCGCTCTTTCACTGAATAAGCGGTTGAATTTTCAAGAGGCTATTTATCTGCCGAATCAATTGAACCGAATCGCCAGGGAAACCAGACGGGATCTTGCCGAATTTGGTTTTGAGCAACTTCGGCTAGTGTTGTGTTCTTTGGATTGGTGGAACTTGAAGGAGAAACCACACGAGAAATTTTCTAGTCCCCTAGTCTTGGTTCCAGTGAAACTGAAGAAGAAACGCGGTGTTCGAGATACTTGGGACCTCGAGCCGCTTAGTGAGGATGCGGAAATCAATCCTGTCGTACGCTATCTTTTTCGGAAGTGGTACGACATTGAGTTGCCAGAGAGAGTGGATCTTGAGACCACTGATCTAGCATCACTGTTTGATTTCATGTCAGCCGCGATTCGAGAGAGCGAGCCAGCCGTCGAGTTGCAAAAAGTCCAACGGCCCCGGCTAAAAATTCTGCAAATACAAGCAAAACGACGACTCAATAGCTACCGGCGTCGTGCTCGATTGTACGGTCGTGGTGTCCGTACTTATCGCGAAATTGACTACAGCTATGATCCGGCAAATTATCATCCTCTAGGTGTCAAGATATTTTCAAAGTGGTTGCAATCGCCTCCCCTTAGTATGGATGGTTGGAGACCGGCAGCGGGGCAACTTGGCCACCAACCTTCAGAAATCAATGAAAATACGAATTCTGAAAAAGCAACGCAAGCAAACCGAGTTGAACCAAGTATTTCTGGCGAGGTGAAGGCGGCGCAAGATGAAGTGATTTCTATGGCCGTTTTGCCCGAGGAAACAAATCCCTACAACTGGACGTTCGACCTCTGCAGCGTGACCTTGGCAAATTTTAGTTACCGAAAGATGTCATTGGTCCGTGACTACGAAAAATTGCTTACGGAAGTACCGCATAATGCGCCTTTCGAAGCGACGTTTTCACTGGTACCGAGAGCCGTCAATCGGGAGCAAGCCGCAGCCCCTGCCCTGCTCGACCGATTCGATGTTGTGCCCTGTGATCCGACTCAAGCCTCTTCCATTTCCCAGTCGAGAATGGGGGAGAGTTACATCGTTCAGGGGCCGCCGGGAACCGGGAAATCCCAAACCATCACCAATTTGATTGCTGATTATGTCGCTCGAGGAAAGCGGGTGCTATTCGTCTGTGAGAAACGGGCAGCCATTGATGTGGTGTTTGCCCGCTTGCGGCAATGTGGGTTAGCTCCGCTGTGCAGTTTGATTCATGACTCTCAAGCGGACAAAAAATCCTTCGTCAAGGATTTGGGGGTCACCTACGAGGCATTTCAGACGGGAACTCAAAAATCGGGTGCCGCTGAAAAGACCCGTCAGCGATTCACGGATGATTTGAAACGCGACTTGCAAACGCTGGAGGATTTTTCTGAGGTGATGCGGGAGACGATTGCGGCGGCTGGCGTGCCAACCAGCCAGTTAATCGAAAAGTGTATCGAGACAGAATCGGCCAAGCCGGAATTAACGGAATTGCAAAAAGAACGGCTACCTGATTGGGGAGTATGGAATGAAGGTCGCCCAGCGATTGACGCGTTGGTGGCTACTTTAGAACGACAGGAATCGACTGGAGTGCTTGCTCGTCACCCTTTGAGGCACTTGCGGGAAGGGCTATCGCTAGAGAAGCAGCCGTTGCAGACGGTCGATCATGAACTCGATGTGTCCGGTCGCCTGTTGGAGACCCTTCACGAGACGCTTCAGCGTGACGATTGGGAACCATTGCCTTTTACGTTATCGCAATGGAAGCGATTGGCGGAGCATGCCGCGAAACTGTTGCCATTAGCTAACGCCGAATTGCTTTCCTTGTTGGACCCTCAAAGTGAGTTATCGGTGGCGTTAACCGAGCACCAGCAGAAATTAGAGGTGCTGCAGGTCGCTTATCAGGATGCACGTGAGGTGAATTCGGCGTGGAAGCAAAGAATACCGCGGCGTGATTTACAGTTATGCATTGATAGTGCCAATAATTTCACGCGGCAAATGCTTCCCATCCTGCGACCGAGTTGGTGGCGTTTGCGCAAGTTCATGAACCAGAGCTATGATTTTAATGTCCACCCCGTTAAACCGAGTTGGGTCGCTGTACTCACGGGACTGCAGGCGGAGTACGAAGCTAAAGACGCGCTCGACAGTGCGCAGGAACAGATGGTTTCGGCGATTGGCATACCGGATGACTCGGATGCTTTCCTGAAAGATTTGCAGGGGATTCGTGAGTCCGTTGGTGATCATGCAAATTGGCTCCAGAGTCAACACGAGCGGTTTATCACTTCCCCGGACGGAGCGAGTCAAGTTCGCAGTGCCGCTGGTTTGCGACCAACATTAGAGTCTTTGAGAGATTCACTCGACGAGTTTTTAGGAGGTTATGAATTAAAGACGGTAGCCCAACTCAAGTTGGAATTGAAATCGATTGCAGAATCGATTGGTAAATTACCGGACTATTTAATTTGCCTCGAGCAATTGCAAAGCGTTCCTGAGCCAGTCCGTTTTGCATTGCGAAACATGGATTTAAGGCCTGCCGAGATCGAAGCCGCTGCTGCGGCAAATACACTTGACCAAGTATTGCTGGCGAAACCGGATTTCCGCCGATTTTCACAAAAGCTTCGAGCCACACACAGGGCCCGATTGGAATCGACCAAAGATGATTGGATGAAAGTAAATTCAGAAGTCATTTTGGAAAAAACACGACATGGATTTTTGAAAAACGCGGTCGACCCTGCAGGGGATGCAGAGAATTCGCAGGCATTAAAAGACAAAGTCAAGAGATACAAAGCGGGTCGGAAGCAGTTGGAGCATGAGTTTGCAAAACAGATGCGATACAAATCGATTCGCGATTTGGTGAGTGGTGATTCAGGATTGGTCGTTCGCGACCTGAAACCCATTTGGTTAATGAGCCCCCTCAGCGTTTCCGATACCCTGCCATTAGGAGAGCAGGATTTTGACGTCGTGATTTTTGATGAGGCCAGTCAAATCACCTTGGAATCGGCAATCCCTAGTCTGTTTCGAGCATCCCAAACCATTGTCGTCGGTGATGAACAGCAGTTGCCACCTACGAACTTCTTTTCTTCTAAGAAAGATAGAGAGGAGGACGAAGTAGTGCGCTTTGAGGAAGACGGAGAGACCGTGGTTTACGATCTGGAAAGTAATAGTCTTTTGAATCACGCTGGGCGGAATTTACCGTCCACGATGTTAGGCTGGCACTACCGCAGTCGCGACGAAGCATTGATCAGTTTCAGCAACTGGGCATTTTATGCGGGTCGTCTTTTGACCATTCCAGAGGAATCGATTCGCTCTCAACAAAAATCGGAACTGTCCGTTGAAACAGCGAGTGCGGCAGTCGAGCATGTGGGGGCCACACTCGATCGCCCCATCAGTTTTCACCATGTTCGTACGGGTGTTTATGAAAGTCGGAAGAATCGGTCGGAGGCTGATTACATTGCATCTTTGATTCGAGAGCTTCTTTTGAAAGACGATGGTCGCACTTTGGGTGTAATTGCCTTTTCCGAAGCGCAGCAATCCGAGATAGAAGCTGCGGTGGAGCGTCTTGCCCGTGAAGACACGGAGTTTGCCCATCTGGTTGAGGCAGAGTCGGTCCGAGAAGAGGACGGGCAATTTGTCGGTTTGCTGATTAAAAACCTCGAAAACATTCAGGGGGATGAACGCGATTTGGTTATTTTGAGTGTCTGCTACGGCCCCAATGATGAGGGGCGAATGATCATGAACTTCGGACCGATTAATAAAACCGGAGGAGAAAAGCGTCTTAACGTTGCATTCTCCCGCGCCAAGCATCACATGGCGATCGTTAGTTCGATCAAGTATCCCGCTATTACCAATGAATACAACTCCGGTGCAAATTGTCTGCGCAACTACTTGCGATACGCAGAGTCCGTTTCGTTAGGCCAGATGGAAGTCGCCGAGAAGGTGCTGCGGGACCTATCACCTGAACAAAGAACGGAGCAAGTCGAAAAACCGATCCCTGTTGCCGTCCGGCATATTGCCGATCGTTTACGAGAGGAAGGCTGGGAAATCGATCACCATGTTGGACATTCGGATTTTCGTTGTGACTTAGCACTTCGAAAAAAGGGAGATGCCAAATACCGTCTAGGGATCTTGGTGGATGCGGGAGATTTTTACCGATCTGGCGTGCAGGTGATGGATCGAGAGGTTTACCGGCCTCGGTTGCTGCAAGTCTTTGGGTGGCAGGTATATAGCCTGCTGATGAAAGATTGGCTTCTCGATCGCGAAGCCATGGTGGCAGAAATTGTTGAGTTGTGTGAGCGTAGTACGTCGGACACGAAAGCTATCGAAGATGTAAGCGAGCCAGACGCAGAAGCTGCTGGGCGACCGGAAAGCGGAGACGATACCGGCGAAGGACCGCAGGTTTGAGGCAAACGGACATGTTTCCCGAAAACGGATTACCGTTGCCAACGCATGGTATTGCTCGGCAGCTCCGGCATTTCTCGGAGCGCGGAATGCTTAACCGTATTTTAGTCACTCGCTTCGTTAAAGTTGATAATCTCGAACGGGGGTGACATGTCAAATTTCCTTTCCGCATCATGGCCGCGCGCCAAAAAGAATAATCGGCCCTTGCGCGGGCCTTTGTATCGAAAACTCCAAGTAGCCCAACTGCCGGGTAGATCTTTACTTTCAATAAATTCGACCGGGGCCTCCATCGTGACGCGTTCGTCACTCCATTCTTGATTCGCTCCATCCCAGAACTTCTTCGTATCCAAATCGAAAACTAATACTTTCACATTTGACATCTCAAAATTGTCAGCCGCCCGACCGGTGACAATCAAATCCTCACCCTCGCGATGCCATTCCGCTGCCGGGTCGATCCATGTTTCGGGATCATTGATTTTCATTTTGAATTCGAAAGCATTATCCCAACGCGTCTGTTGCCCGTTTTGGTCCGTGGCGATCACGTTGACAACGGCGTCTCTGCGATTCATTTTTTGATTGCGGTCGAAAGCAATTTTGGTGGTGTCGATAGTGCCTTTCCATTGAGACAGATGCCCTTTGGGCGATGTCAATTCAGTGGGCATTAAGCTGGCTTGTTTCGTCCATTTTTCCCCATCCCAATAGCTCTTGATTCTTTCGGCATAAATCTCCAAATCAACGCTTTGGATTCCTACATCGCTTTCGACATATCCGGAAAATTCAACGGGTAAAAAACTGCCCGAGATTACTTTGTTTTCTTCGTAAATTTCGGGGTAGTTGAACAGGCTCGAAACAACAGGAGCCGTTTGGCGATTCTGAGCCCTGAGGCTCGTGAGCTTTTTTGCCCAGGCTTCTTGCTCAGTTGCTGAAAGGTTTGGGTAGATATTATTAATCTGTTCGGGGTCTGCTGCGATGTCAAAAAGGCTGCGACTCCCCGAGGCCCATTCGGTATACAGATTCTGCTGGTCACGGTAACTGCAGTAGGCAATGTCGAGGAAATCGCCATTGCACCAAATACGATCCCAGTTCTCGATAAGGATAGCTGGACGCTCCCATTTACTGTCAGGCGAATGCAGTAAGTTAGCAAACGAAGTACCGTCGATTTGG
>JAAEPL010000149.1 GCA_024232675.1 Planctomycetaceae bacterium | reverse complement strand
GAAGCAAAAGATCAATAAAGCTAACAAGCGTTTCAGCTGAACCGCAGGTAACACGTTGCAAAACTTTGCTCCCACCACCACGCCAAACAGACTGCCGGTTAGCAAGGCGAGCACGACCACTAAATCGATACTACCATCGATCGCGAACAGGATCGTGCCGACCACCGAACTGAGAACGACCATGGCGAGGGAAGTGCCCACCGCACGATGAGGTGTCATCGCAACAAGCAAAACCAAAATCGGCACGAGAATGATGCCGCCGCCGATCCCCGTTAAGCCTTTCAAGCCCCCAATCGCGCCCCCAATCAAAATCAATACGGGAATGCTAATCGGCGGTATTTCGGGTTGGCCAAGTTTAACGAAGGGTGGAATTTTAATTTTCGACAGCAATGGCTTCCCTTGTTGTTTATTGCTTTGCCACCAAACAAGTAAGCCAATAGGAAACAGTAAGAGGCAGAAAATCCCGTTGACCAGCGTATCAAATTCGCGTCCCCAAGCGTCTTTCAGTTCCTGATGGAATTGAAACCCACCCAACACGCCGAGACTTGCCGCTATCGCGATCGGCCACATGGCACGCGGTTCAAAATTACCGGCGCCACTATGCCGCTTTAACGCCAACAACCCATTGGCCAGCGTGAAACCCATGCTGCAACCGATGGCAACCGAAGGTTCAATCCCAAAGGCCAAGATCATGATGGGGGTGGTAATAAACGCTCCACCAATCCCAAACATCCCCGTAAGAAATCCGACAACCAGCCCAAGGCAGCTTAGACCAACCAGCAGAAGCGGTTCTGTTTGAAGAATATCCATAAAACGATAGCGGAGGTTCAGCGAGTCAATTCGCGTGCCGTGAATCAAATTGACTAAGGGAATTGCTGAATTCAATACAGCGACAAAAATGGAGCGTGGAACGAACCGCGTTGCTCACGCAGTAACGCTTCGGGGAAATTAGCCTTCCGAACATTCCCAAGTCTGCATGTGCCGTAACGGAGGACTGTAGATGTGAAGTGTAATTAGATCGTCACCGACAGGATGCTCGTTTGCCACCTGATGGATATCGTCGTCTTGCGTGCAACAAACCTGTCCCACGTCCAGCACTCGATATTCGACTGGGTCGACCAATCCATCTGGCTGCTCTTCAAAGGTCGTCTCTACACCTTGGCCTGATAAGACTCTCAGCCCGCAAGTGGATTGGGCATGATTGTGAATAAGACTTTTCTGACCGCCTCTCCAACAAATGCACAGCAACTCATACCATGTGTTCTCGCAGATCAAGTTGCGGGAATAAGTGGTATCGCCGAAATGCATGAATGGCAAAAGATCATGCATGTTCACATCCAGTTTCGACAATTGCGTTTCCAAGCCAAGCATCGGAACGCGTCCTTCAAGTCGATCTAAAAAATCTACCAAAGGGACTAATGACTCTGGAATTGCAACAGTGCTCATTTGCCACCTAGTTATGGTTGGGATTGTGAAAGGGCGTATTAGGGTAGATCGGTGCAGGCTGGGTCCGCAAAAAAGAACGTCAGCTTGCCCCTCAACTAATTATGGCCTGATTAGATTTTTTCTGCAATCAAACGAGTGCTCCAGAGCTCTATCAGGAGCGAAAAGGCGAAAAAACTGGCTTTTCTCACCCTCACAACCCTTAAGGTTGCACTTCGATCTTGTTCTCAATGCGATAAATCCCGGGTTCCAAACGAGCCATACGTTCGGCGCGATTTCGCATGTCTATCGAAGAAACGACCCCGGAAAGGTAGGCCGTTTTGTTTTCCACGCGAACTTGCACATTAGCCATTGGATTGTCGACCATTTGGCTATTTACCAGCCGTTGCTGAAATCGGTTGGAAACTTGCTCGGGGGTTACCGGATTATTAACTGTGATCCGCGGCACCAACCGTGTCCGCAGAGATCTGCGGACCACACTGTTGCCGGTCCCGTTTTGCAGACCACGCTGACCCGCATTTCCACCTCGCCCACCGGCAAAACCACGGCCACCAGCACCACCACCGGAGGAAAAAACACTACCGGGTGCTGCGGCATTACTACGCGGATGCGCCTGAATCCCCAGGGTCTCAAAACGCTCTATGGAACGCCCGACAAAGGGTTGATTTCGCGTATTCTCAATTTCCGGGATTTCAGGTATTTGCAACTGGTCAACCAAATTCCCAAAATCAAAATCGCCGCCCGTCTCAAAACTTCCCTGAGTCGCAGGGCCGTTCGTCGCCGGTGCTTGGGTGGTCTGAGTCGCCCCGGGATCCACCGTGGGAACACCGCCAGAGCCACCCGTTTGTTGAGCCAGCAGGGGCGCGTTTAAGCCGATCACGGTGAAAATTGCTGTCGCAAGATAAAAAAGGCTGCCGGAACGGATCATTTCGTCTCAACTCGCTTTAGTTACACGGAATTCGTTATTCTTTTATCGTCGACAGGTGGGGCAGGGCTGTCAAATGAAACCCCGGATAGCCTTGCAGGTGTCGTGGTTGGTTCAGTTGGACCTACGTTTCCCACATCGAGTTTGCCAAAAAAACAGACTCTGCCAATATTTCGGCCTCTGACACGAAATTGTGGGACGCCACCCATTTGTCGTTGATATCACCGCCTTAAGTATGATTTACTCCGCGAAAACCCGCCAGTTTCAAACTGGGGGTCATTTTCATGGCAATCGACGCTAAAATCGGCGTACAAAATGAAACCTTAGAGCAGTATCTGGGGTTTAATGAATTACACGGGCAAGCACTCTCTTGAGGAATCCCGCCTGGCCTTGTTAGCCGCTCCGAGTTTCGACTTCGTTTTCCAAGTACCCTTTCGGTAAAGATACATGACATCAAGCTTCTCTTTCGTCGCTCCCAACCGCGCATGCGGAATCGCCCTATTGATGTGCTGCCTCTTAAGTGGTTGGTTTTCGTGCCCTACGCAGGCTCAAGAAATAAAGCGGCCTAAAGCAGTCGACCTGCTACCCGAACGAACTGCTCTATACATCAACGTGGACAATATTCCTGAGTTGGTAAAGGACCTCAAAGATTCCAATTTTGGCAAAATGCTGCAGGACGAAAAGATCGCACCTTTCGTTCAATCCCTCTATGGCGAGGCGAAAGATAGCGTCGACGATTTAATGGACAACGATGACTTCGGCTTTTCCATGGCCGAATTGATGACACTTCCAGCCGGGGAAATCTGTTTTGCTGTAGTGACGCCTCGGCGAAAGGAACCCAAGTTTGCCTTGATCATGGACATCCCAGAAGATTCCAAAGTTGCGGAGGACTTGCTGGAGCTCGGCCGCGAAGCAGCTGCAGATAATGGCGGCTCGTTCGAAGAGGGTAGTGTCGCCGACCTTGAATTTCAAACCGTCCGCAGAGGGTCTGGGGACAACGCCGTCACATACGTGCTCCATCAAGGTACATTCGTCGCCAGTAATGACGAAGAAGTATTCAGCGAGATCATTACGCGTTGGGTCGGTGAACCCGATGAGAAAGATCGTACGCTGGCCGGCAATCGCAAGTTCGTGACAATTATGAACAAGTGCAAAAGCACAGAAGACCTGCCGATGGCAGTCTCATTTTTCTGTGATCCGATCATGTTGGCTCGCAGTGCATTTATTGAAAACACTGGTGCTCGAGTCGTCTTCGGATTCTTACCGACGCTTGGTTTAGACGGGGTAGCTGCCATTGGCGGTGCCGCTCTGTTCAATGAAAAGAATTACGAAAGTGTTTTTCACGGGCATCTGTTACTGACCAATCCTAGAGCAGGCATCATTGAGATGATTGCTCTTCGGCCAGGATTTTACGAACCAGAATCTTTCGCGCCGGAAGATACAGCGACTTATCTCACAAGTAGTTGGGACTTCAGAAAATTTGTCTCCGAACTGGAAAAGATTGTGGACACCTTCACCAGCGCAGGGACCTTCCAAAGTCAGATAGAAGAAAACATTAACGAGGAACTGGAAATCGACTTCCAAGCCGATGTGCTTGATAACTTGGCCGGACGCGTCTCATTCTTTCAATGGAATAGTGAAATTCCCACGTTAGATGGCCAATGCAACTGCATCGCCATTCAATTGAAAGACGTCGATCGAGGTCAAGAGTTCATTCAATCGATTCTGGACCGCCAACGGGAAGAGTTTGATCGAGATTTCTTCATAGAGCAAGAACACGAGGGCATAACCTATTGGCACGTCGCTTCGACGTTTGAAGAGATGGGCCAGAGACGCCGTGAAAGGAGACGGGAACGACGGCAAGAAAATGGTGATTCGGATTTCGATTCGTCTGAAGATGATCGAACCCAACTAACCTTAAACGGCACGCAACCCACGATGGCGTTCATTGACGATTACTTTGTGCTCACCGGAAACATCGAGTTCATGGAGCACATGATTGAAACGTCTGCCGGAGAACACGATCAACTGGTTGACAATCCAGAATTCAAGGCGACCATGCGTGAAATCCGCACGCTGATGGACGGGAACCTGCCTTCCATGTTGTCGTACGCGAGGCCGGACCTTTCGCTGAAAAACTTCTACAACATGCTGAAGACGGACAACACGCGGGACGTCCTTTACGAACGCGCGGAGGACAATGAGTTCTTTGGCATCCTAAGTGACCTAATGGAAGAAAATGAACTACCTGATTTTGACGATCTGGCGGGTTACTTCCCGGCTCAAGGCAGTTTTGTAATTAACGATGAAACGGGATTCCATTTCCTTACGTTTCAACGCAAAGCAAACAGCAATCCGGACGACGATTAAGGCCTTCGGTTTGAGAAAATATCATCACGGCGATCGATCTGGTCGCCGTTTTTCAATTGGTCCTCCTGAGCGGGACGCGTTCTTACTTGACGCCTGCCGCACAACACCCGATAAACGTCTGCCTATCCTGCTCAATCACTTACGGATCGCGTGATTATGAATATTGTTGTGCTGGGTGCCGGTACGGTTGGAATGTCGATAGCGAAACTGCTCTGTGATCAGGGCCATAGCGTGACGATTATCGATAACAATCCGGCAAAAACCCGCTTAGCCAATGAGCAACTGGATGTCCGCGCACTGACCGGCTCGGCATCCATGTCGAGCGTGCTCTTTCAGGCTGGGATCGCGACCGCGGATATCTGCATGGCCGTGACGGGGGACGATGAAACGAACATCATTGGTGCCAGCCTCTCCAAAGCGATGGGTGCCGCCAGAGCGATCGCGCGTGTCTTTGCGCCCGTTTACCACGATCTCAGCACCTTCGATTACGCGGAACATTTTCGCATCGACCGGATGCTCAGCCTTGAACAATTAACGGCACTTGAGCTGGCAAATCATCTACGGGACCTGGGCTCGGCTGTGGTCGAACAATTTGCATACGGTGGATTGGAAGTCCACGAAATTATTGTTAATGAAAAAAGCCATGCCGCTGGAAAAGCCATCTTCGATTTGAAAATGAAACCCACGACAAGGATCGGGACCATCACTCGCGACGGAAAAATGAGGATTGCCCGCGCGGACTACGAGCTTCAGGTGGGAGATCGCTTGCTGGCATTCTGTCGCCCTGAGGACGTCTCTGCGTTAAAAAGCCAATTCAAACAGGGGAATGCACAACGTCGCCGCGTCTTTATCGCCGGTGGCGGCGAAACCGGCTTCCATCTCGCACGCAAGTTACAGAGCCATCGTTTTTCGGTCACTCTCATAGATTCGGATGAAAAACGATGCGAATATTTAGCGAATCATCTTCCGCAAACGCAAGTCATTCACGGAAATGCGTCGCACTGGGAAGTGCTCAAGGAAGAGGGCGTTGACCACGTAGATACATTTGTGGCTTGCTTGGGGAATGACGAAAATAATATCCTCGCCGGTGTGGAAGCACGCGACATGGGCGCCCCCGAAATTATGGCGGTGGTTAGCCGCCCCGACTACGCCAACATCACCTCCAAATTAGGCATCGATGTTGCCGTCAGCGAGCGCGAGGTGATGGCACGCAATATCATCTCCTACCTGCAAGCAGGCAATGTACTCAGACGCGAAACCTTACCGGGAAGTGATATCGACCTCATCGAATTAGAGGTCGGAAATCAATCGATCGCCACTCAATCCGCTTTGGCCGACTTTGATCTGAGAATGAACTTCCTCATTTGCGCACTCATGCGGAAAGAGCACATTCGAGTTCCCGAAGCGTCGGACCAACTAAAACATGGAGATCACATCGTGTTACTGGTCGAAAATCACAATGCCGAGGCGCTCATTAACTTCTTCACCAAAGCCGTTAATTAGGCACTCTCAAAATATCTACGGCTGCTCTAATTTTTTCGCCAGTATTTACCGCCAAACCGAAAAGCGATTTCATCCCGCAGACCGACTCTCTAATAATTGGGAGTCGGAGGGCGGTACTGTTCAGGGTCGATCGTCTTAAACCACTGAATCGTCTTTTCTAAACCTTCTCTTAAAGCGACCTTGGGTTCCCAATCGAGGTGTTTTTTCGCCAAAGTAATATCTGGCTGTCGCCGCGTCGGATCGTCCAGAGGAAGCGGCTTGTAAACCAGTTTGGAAGGGGCACCGGTTAACTCAATTACCATCTCCGCGAGTTCCTTAATCGTGTACTCACCCGGGTTCCCCATGTTCATGGGGCCGATCTGTTCGTCTTGGTTCATCAAACGCAAAAACCCTTCGACCAAATCGTCTCGGTAGCAAAATGATCGAGTCTGGGTCCCGTCACCAAAGATGGTAATGTCTGTCCCCTCAAGCGCCTGCCGAATGAAATTTGAGACGACTCGTCCGTCAAAGGGATGCATTCGAGGCCCGTACGTATTGAAAATTCGACAGATGCGAACCTGCACTTTATTCATGCGGTAGTAATCCATAAAAATGGTTTCCGCTGCTCGCTTGCCTTCGTCATAGCAAGCACGAATCCCAATTGGATTGACGCACCCCCGGTAAGATTCGGGTTGCGGATGAACTTCGGGATCCCCGTAAACTTCACTGGTAGACGCTTGAAAAACTTTGGCGTTACAGCGTTTGGCCATCCCCAGCAAATTGATGGCACCGATTACCGAAGTCTTCATCGTCTTGATTGGGTTGTATTGATAGTGACCCGGTGCCGCGGGGCAGGCCAGGTTGTAAATCTGGTCCACCTCGAGAAAAAG
>JAAEPL010000148.1 GCA_024232675.1 Planctomycetaceae bacterium | reverse complement strand
CGTCTGCGGGATCGATTTGCCTTCTGGTTTGCAAAATTGTGCCCGATTTGATGAGCCCATCTTCACACCTGCTACGAAAGCTGAGAGCGGCCACGACGAAAATATTTCGTTCGCACAAATGGTCGATGTCGTGGGTCAGGAGACCGCTGACACCTTGCGTGAAAAGAGCCTTGAGATTTACTCACAGGGACGGAAGTACGCTCAAGAGCAAGGTTTGATTCTGGCCGATACGAAATTCGAATGGGGCTGGCACGACGGTGAGTTAATCCTCATCGACGAAGTGTTGACTCCCGATAGTTCGCGTTACTGGCCAGCAGATCAATATCAAGAAGGCCAGAACCAACCGTCGTTCGACAAACAGTTCGTTCGCGAATATCTGGAGTCAACAGATTGGGACAAGAACAGTCCCGCTCCTCCATTGCCAGAAGAAATTGTCACAAGCACACGGCAAAAGTACGTGGATGCTTATCAGATGCTAACCAAAGAGGCTTTCCCTTGGGGCTGATGGGTTTCATTTGAACAGCGTGCTTGTCTCGCCACAAAAAAAGGACGGGGTCCCCAACGGACGCCGTCCTTTTTTAATTGACTTTTAAGGGGTTGCGAAAAGCGCCCCGCTCGGCTGACTTTAAGAACCGGAAGCGGGTGCATCTTGCTGGAGTTCATTCATCCATCGTTTCCGCAGTAAAGAACCGTGTCGTTGTGCAGATTGATCGTCTCCATACTCTTGGGCTGCTTCCTCGTACTTTCCGGACGATTCGTAAGCCCGGCCTTTGTAATACGGCAGGTAAACTGACCAACGCTGAGCGTCATCATAATTGCGAATTCGTTGCAGCCATTTCAGGGTTGTGAACGGCATGGCGTTTTCAAAACTGCACATCGACAGGAAGAAGGCCGCGTCGGCCCGCACGGTTCCCATGTATTGTTTCATGCGAATGACTTGGCTCTTCCAGTCCGAGAAAGACTGATCTGCACCTTTCCAGATGCCTAATTTCTTTTGCAGGAGATCATCACGATCAATCATCGCAATTTCATCATCGGTGTACATGAAAGAATAGTAATAGGAGAGCGCACTGCGAACATCTCTATCGAGATCGCTTTGGAAGATACCCCTCAGGAAGCAGTTGCGGGCCGTTCTAAATTGTACGAAATCGTCGATGTAGCGCTCTTCGTTAAGCAACGTTTTGAGTCGTGCTCGCACCTCCGGGTCAAACGACAGAATTTCTGCCTCAGCCACCTTGTCGCGGAACAACTTGGTCGAAAATGGTGCGTGCCACAGTTCGACGCTGTTAATCCCGTCTATATTTTTAAAGGTCTCGGCAATGGCATCGGGATCCATGGTCAGGCTCAGGCGATTTTCACCGGTCAATCCACCTTCGGCGGCTAACATGCGTCGCGATAGTGATTCCGGTGGTGCCACCACCAGTGCAATTAAGTTGTCGAGGTCATCTTTGGTGACCCGATAATCGAGTTTGGACTCCGCTTCTTCTTCACTCAAACTTAGTCGATTAAGCAGTTCTGGATCTTTCCGAACATCGGACAGTGTGGCGATCGAGCCTTTCTTATTTCCTAGGATCGGTAAGCCAAGGAGCGGGTCGAAAAGGTACATTTCATCACCGATTACGGCACCACAAAGCCATTCTTCGTAGGGTCTAGAATCACCCTCCTCGGTGGGGATCGCCAGAATTGCCACGGGGACATTGATTTGATTGCAGAGCCCGGCAAAGACCTTGGCACGTTCGAGGAAATCACCTTTGCCATACGTTAACACCTGCCAGGTATGTCGCGTGTAACCGGGTCCCGCCGTGCCGGTGGCCGGGGCAAATCCCTTGGGATTGACGCGGGGATCCACCGAGGTCGTTTTGATGGTCTCCTCAGTAGGCCACGAGGGCGTTTCCAAAAGGTGGACATTTCTCACTGACCAATCAAAGAGTTTGACGGTTTGAGCGAGTTGCTTGACCTTGCTGTTGTCGTCACCATCCACCAGTTCGGGCTGAATTAATTGGATGGCGCTGGCCAACAAATCGTCTGAGTCATTCTCCCAGCTATCCAAGGTCGCTTCGTCAGCCAGTTTTTTAGCCGATTGGAAAATGTATTCCTGGTGGAAAACGACGTTGCTGTTGGCCACCCGGTTGGCAATTTCTTGCAACCAAAATATTTCTTGTAGGTAATCCGCGTCGTTGGCGAAAAACGACTTGTCATCGAGTTGATTGTAGGCAGTTTGCGAGGTAATCGTTTCCGGTAATTCGCTGGCCAGCGTGGCCAGTTGCCAATCCGATGCCACATCGTCTTGCCCACTAACCCAACGGTTTAAGCCAGAATTGACTTTGTCCCGAAAGCTGTCCATTTCATAGCGGTCCAAACCACGGATGTACTCCAACGTCTGTGCCAACTGGTCAGACTGCGAGTACAGCGAAACGGTCTCCAAGTCTTCCACTTCGGTGATCGACGAGTTGTTGCATCCAATCGAAAGACACAACAGGCTTGCGGCGAAGGCCAAGGTGCCATACCCGCAGATTTTACGAATCAGTGTGTTCATAATTTTAATTCAGTTTCCGCTGGGGAATTCGAATGTTTGGAAAGCTTATTTTTAATCGAATTGTTCGTTTTGAAAATGCGTTGTCTAGCAATTTCGAATGGCGATCAAGGAACGTAACAAATCGTCCATTTGGTCGAGATGAAAAATGTTGGCCGCGTCGCTGGGAGAGCTATCCGGATCGGGATGAGTTTCGACAAATAACGCATCCACCCCGACGGCAACCGCAGCCCGAGCCAATGGGGCAACCATCTCCCGGTTCCCCAGTGTAATCCCTTCAGCGCTTCCCGGTTGTTGCACGCTATGCGTGGCATCAAAAACGACCGGCACGCCTAAGGACTGCATGGTTACGATCCCCGCGAAATCGTTCACGAGTTTACCGTAACCAAAAAAAGTGCCCCGCTCTGTTACCAATATATTACCGCAATCGACGCCGCGTAGCTTTTCTATTACGAACTTCATGTCGGTGGGGGCCATGAATTGGCCCTTTTTTACATTCACCGCTTTCCCGGTCTTGGCGGCGGCCACTAAGAGATCGGTTTGTCGGGCCAAAAAAGCCGGGATTTGAATCAAATCACAAACTTCTGCAACCGCCGCTGCCTGCCCAGCTTCATGAATATCAGTTGTGACCGGTACGGACAGTTCATTCCGTATCTTTTGCAGAATCGCTAATCCTGCATCGATTCCTGGGCCACGGTAGGACTTCAAACTGGTGCGATTGGCTTTATCAAAGGACGCTTTGAATACTAGCGAGATCTGGTGCTTGGCAGCCAATGTGGTCAAGTGTTCCGCGATTTCTAAGGTCAATGCCTCATCTTGGATAACGCAGGGGCCGGCGATAAGCAACAAAGGGTGTCCTTTGCCACAAGGCAGATCAGCAATTCTCGTGGTGGCAGTGGTCATGCGTATTTTCGTAGAGGTTATTTAGGTATTTGAAATGCCGTGTTGGCCAGCCCATTTTTTTGGCACGATAATGTTCAATCGCTGCGGCACGACCTCGATTTCCAGAGGTAAAAATCCTCCCGGATCGCCGTCAATTTGGTAAGGCACGGGTGCTTCGGCCTCAATGCGAATTTTTCGCAGCACTTCGACCCGTGTGTCTTTCCAGCGGCGGTGACGCCGCAGCAGAATGCCTACCAAATAAAGTAGGCCGTTCAACAGGTTGCCCCCGCGAAAGGCGCACAAGTCCAAGTGACCGTCCATCGCGTCCGCTTGGTCAGCGATGGGCAGACCCATAGCGTACCTTGGTACGTTGAACACAAAAGACCACTTGGCTTTGACCGGTTTCTTTTCATCGTCGCAATAGATCGACAAGGTCGGGTACTTATATTTACGTATGGACTCGAAAATTGGTTTGGCGTAGGCCCAGTGACTGATGTTGCCCTCCCGCGCCAGGTGGACCAATCTCACCACTTCTGCGTCAAATCCGCAGCTGGCCATAATCAGGAATAATTGCCCATTTGCCCTGCCCGCATCTAATTTGGCAGAAATTCCCTCGGCAATCATGGCGGCCACCGCCTCTGGTTCAAAGGGAATTTTCAGATGTTTGGCCAGCAGGTTCTCGGTCCCTTGCGGCAGGATGGTAAAAGGGGTGTGCGGCGGCAAGCGGTTGACCAAAAGTCCAATCGTGCCATCGCCGCCGGCGGCGACAACGCATCTTAACTCGGGGTTGTCTGTGGCGATCTCCGTCAGTTTATCGATGTCTGTTTCGATCGTGACTTCGAAATGAAGTTCTCGCAGCACACTGGCCAAATGCTCAGAGGCGATGCGGGTCGCTTGAGCACCGGCGTGCGGGTTCACAGCGATTACAACTTGTCGTCGATCAGATACAGGCACTTCGCGGGTCTTGGTTTAGCAAACAGGGTTGGAGATGACTCAATCGGCGTGTTTTGGAAAATCCGAGGCGTGGTATCCATCTATCCACATGCTATATGTTCCTCTTTTTGACGTTTTGTTCAATTCCACCAAGGAGAAACTAACCACTTGTTGCGAAATAAAACAACGAGCTCGTACGGTGTATCACGGAGGTGAGGTCAACTTTCGGGCTAAAAGGCAAAAATTCCCTTTTTGCGGTGGCTGGCACGCTTGCTGCTCTAAAGCAGGTAGGTGGGAGGTTGTTTGACAACCGAACACCGGGCCGTGAGGTCTCGGATGAGACTCAATTGAATGGTTGCCTTGCCCCTGGCTATTCGATTGCCGAAACGTATTTTGGCGCATCGGAGACCTCGCATTAGCTATTTTTTAATCCATCTTAGCTGGCCCAAGTTTTAGAGTTTTTTGGAAAGGCAGAGCACCTTTCGGGTGCTGTGTTTTTTGTGAGACGAAAGCTGCCCGCCATTTTGATGGCGGGCAGCTTTTTTTTAACCGCCCAGCCGCCGTGTAACTCCCTGAGTAGGGTTTATTAGCGGCGTTCCATTTTCATGGGTTTCGAGAGATCACGGTAGATTTCAGGTCGACGGTCGGCGAACCGATGGATTTCATGTTTATCGGGTACGCGTATCAGGTGTTTGTTTCTGGCCCGGGCAATATCGATATCTGCGATCAAAATTTCGGGCCGATCATGATCGGCAAATACCAAATCGTTCCCGTCAGGATCGCAGATCTTGCTTTTGCCAATAAAGGCAAAGCCGCGTTCGTGACCGACGCGATTGATGGCCATGAAATAAATGTTGTTTTCCATGGCACGTGCGTTGGGGATGTAATCGGCAGTGCGGCCTGCGCCCGGCGGCCAATTGGTGGGCAAGACGATCAGGTCGGCATTCCTTAATGCCAATAAACGTGCCGGTTCGGGGAATGAGCAGTCGTAGCAAATGTTCAGCCCAATCGAAATTCCATCCACGATAACTGGATTTAGGCTTTGCCCGGGTGTCGTGAATTGATCGACACCCAGTTTGGGCAAATGCACCTTGTGATACACATGTAACTCACCTTGGCGGGTTGCCAAGCCACAGGCGTTGAAAATCTGGTCCCCGATACGCTGTAAAAACCCAAATACGATGTGGCGATCAAATTCCGCAGCCAACGCTTGGACGGCGCTGAGATCTGCCGATTCCAGCGTGACGGCCTGCTCCCTGGCCTCTTCGAAGGTCTCGAAACAATATCCCTGAAGAAAACATTCAGGGAAGGCGACGAGGAATAAGGGCTGATCAGCCAATTGCTGCAGGTAATCCCGCATCATGGCCAGATTTTCTGTAGGTTTTCCCAGCGAAATATCGCATTGAACGCCGGCAACTTTGATGTTTAAGTTCATCAGTGTTTGCGACCCATCTGAGGATTCGGGGCAATCGGACACGAGGTCTGATTGTTGCATGGTGATTGGCGTCCCCCAAGGGTGTTGAGGAAGGCCGGCGGTGTTGGTCGAATATCCAGTTCGTGGGTGCAACCGACACCTGGCACCGCTGAGGTGGAGCATGGGCATGGCATGAAGAACCGGCGATGCGGTGAGGCACGAGTCCGATTGCGGGGCGGGCGGTAGGCCGTTCACCAAGAAGCCTCGGCCGATAACCGCGAAAATCACCACGGTTCTGAAAGACCGATAGGCGGAGCGGTGTGGCCCCGGTAGCGGACTTCCCTAACCCGGCTAGATGGCAATTGTCGATGTCGGGGGTAAATGTCACAATGAATGTTTACGCAGATACCATTCTCGAGGACTTTTGTAGCAATGGCTCAATTCAAGCCAGTACCCAGAAACCATAGTTTTCCGCAAGCCGAGCAGGAAATCCTCAATTTTTGGAAGGATCGACAGATCTATGAAAAGTCCCTTGCCCAACGCGAGGGTGCCGAAGATTTTGTATTCTACGAAGGGCCTCCTACTGCCAATGGCATGCCCCACCCCGGGCATTGTTTAACGCGAGCCATTAAGGATTTATTTCCTCGTTATCAAACGATGCGTGGCAAACGCTGTACCCGCAAAGCTGGCTGGGATACGCACGGTTTGCCCGTGGAGGTTGAAGTTTGCAAAGAACTGGGCATTCACTCGAAAGAGGAGATTGAGGAATACGGCATCGAGCCGTTCATCCAGTTATGCCAAAAAAGCGTTTGGCGTTACATGCAAGAATGGGAACGTCTGACGGAACGTTTGGGTTTCTGGTTGAAATTAGATGAAGCCTATGTGACCTATCACCAGTCCTACGTTGAATCGGTTTGGTGGTCGCTAAAAAATCTTTTCGACCGCGGCCTGTTATACCAAGGGCACAAGATTGTTTGGTGGTGGGCCCAGGGGGGAACGGCCTTGAGTGCCGGCGAGGTGGGACAGGGTTATAAGACGGTAAAGGATCCCAGCGTTTTTGTGCGGTTTCCCTTGGTGGAAGATCCCAACACGTCATTATTGGTGTGGACCACGACGCCATGGACGTTGCCCAGTAATCAATTCGCAGCGGTCAATGAAGCGTTGTCGTACGTGAAAATTGCAGACCCCAAGGCCGAAGGAAAGTTTCTGATCGTTGCGGAGGAGTGTGCTCAGGCGATCGTCGATAAAGCCCGGCTCGAGGACGAACCACAATTCGCAGCCGTGGAAACGTACACGGGAAAAGAGCTTGTCGGTAAAAGGTATCTGCCCCCGTTTGATTACTATTATAAAACGATGGGCGAAGAGACCGGTCAGCTTAAGGGCGGTGGTCAACAGCATCGCGCATGGCGAGTGACTGCCGCTGATTTCGT
>JAAEPL010000147.1 GCA_024232675.1 Planctomycetaceae bacterium | reverse complement strand
GCCTTGATCGACTAAATGCCGAGCAATATTTCGTTTCATACCAAAGTCGAGGGCCACCAAATGCCAAGGGTGCTGGGAATTGCGTTCCGCAGTGTTTGGGGAGAAGTCCCACCACGAGCTTAGCTTTTCGTTCCAATCTTGTGGTTGATCCGGTAGCACCTCGCGGACGAGGTCGCGTCCCACTAAGCCTGCACTTTTTTGGGCCTTGGCAATCAAGGATGCCTCATCGAGGTCTTCCGTCGAGATAACTGCTTTCATTGCACCGCGATCGCGAATCCGCCTTGTCAGCTGGCGGGTGTCGATCTCGCAAATACCAATAACACCTCGTTCACGCAGCCAAGAAGCCAAATCGCCTTTGGAGCGAAAGTTACTATCTATGCGGCTGACTTCCCGAACAATAAATCCGGCAAGGTGAGGCTTCCAGCTCTCCACATCCTCTTCATTCACACCGTAATTACCGATTTGAGGGTAGGTCATTGTGACCATTTGCCCACGGTAACTGGGGTCCGTCAGAATTTCCTGGTAACCCGTCATGGAGGTATTGAAGACCACTTCGCCGTCGGTTTCACCGCAGGCTCCGAAACTTCGACCGGTGAATACGGTCCCATCTTCTAGGGCAAGTTTGGCAATTTTCTGCATTTTTTATTCCTGAATCGCTGGATTAATTTGACTGAAGCGAATCTTTGACAGAATTGAAAATGTTTGACTTTGAGTATTACGCCGTTTGACACACTACTGGTTTTAGTACGCATGAAAAACGGAAAGCCGTCCGATAGTTAATAGTGGCTGTGGGTCTCCGGGCCGAGAACTTCGGTTCAACGCTTCGGACAGCCAAAACTTGAAGGGTTCCCTGTAGCGGCGAGCGGGGACCCTTCTTTTATTTTAAACCTGCAGTATTTCAGGGTCTCTGCAGATTTGGCCGACACGCCCACGCCTGGCTGTCCGCCCTTATCGAGTCTAGTCTTCCAGCACGTCCTTTTCACGTGTCTTGGCAAAATCCGTGGCCATGTCTTCGTACTTCTTGGTAAATTCCTGTACCGAGTCTTTTACATCATCACGTTGATCTTCGCCAATCTCTTTATCTTTCGCGGCCGTGTCGGCCGCTTTGTTGGCATCTCGACGCACGTTGCGAATGGAAATCTTGGCCTCTTCGGTGAGTTCTTTGATCCGAGAGACCATTTTCTTTCGCACGTCAGACGAAAGTGCCGGGATATTAATACGGATCACACGCCCGTCGTTTTGCGGGTTGAAACCTAGATCGGCTTGAACAATAGCCTTCTCGATGTCCTTGATGGTGCTCGCGTCGTAGGGGCGAATGACAATTTGTGTAGGTTCAGGAGCCCCCACCGACGCAACCTGTTTGATTGGCGTCGGTGATCCGTAAACGTCGACTCGTACACTATCCACCAATCCGGGGTTAGCTCGACCGGTACGAATTCCGCTGAGATTCTTTTTAAGGATTTCGATCGCTTTTTCCATTCGCTCTTCGGTATCCAACAGGATCTCGTCAACTGACATGGTTTTTCCTCACTTCGGTTCTTGAAGATATGTGAATGCCCTGACTGCCATCAAAGCTTATGCGGTCACAGTGTTGATTTTGCTGGCAATCAATGTACCAATTTTCTCGCCGGCTATCGCTTTCTGAATATTACCTTCTTTCAGGTAATTGAAAACCATGACGGGTTTATCGTGTTCCATGCAGTGAGCGATCGCGGTTTGATCCATCACGCGAAGGCCTTTTTCGATAACCGTGGAGAAATCCAATTCTGAGTACAGCATGGCGTGCGGATTCTTTTCAGGATCCTCGCTGTAAACTCCATTAACGCGTGTCGCTTTCAACAGAATATCTGCATCTAATTCGAGCGTTCGCAACGCTGCGGCGGTATCCGTGGTTACGAAAGGGCCACCGGTGCCCGCTCCCAAAATGATAATACGTTGCTTATCCAGATGCCTATGAGCACGACGGCGAATATAAGGCTCACAGACGCCGTCCATCTGGATGGCACTCATTAACCGTGTATCACAGCCAATAGACTCTAACCCATCTTGTAAAGCCAACCCATTAATGACCGTGCCCAGCATGCCCATGTAATGGGCCGTTGCCTCATTCACGATTGCCTGAGTCTGCTTGAACTGGCTACCTCGCAGAATGTTACCCCCACCGATGACGACCGCGACCTGGGCTCCCATTTGACCGGCTTTTTTGACTTGAGTGGCAATGTGTACCACCTCATCCATGCAAATGCCCCGTTCTCCCGGCTTTGCGAAGCTTTCGCCCGACAGTTTTAAGACGACGCGTTTGTACTTGAGATCGTTGGTCATTGCTGGTTCCTGGTGATATTGCCTTTAACAGCTCAGTAGGGCGATTTCCTGAACTGGCAGGAACAAGATAAATCGCAAATCAAAAATGTCAAAAGAGATTATGTCTTTGCATAAAAAAAGCCCCAACGATCGTTGGGGCGTTGTTTATTTTAGCCAACGGCAATTCGCCGGAAGGCGAGCACCTCGGCGTCTTCGTGGAAATCTTTAATGGCAGCTTCCACCGATTTGCTGTCATCGAGTGCGAAGAATTGACTGAGCAAGCAACGCTCTTGGTCCAGCAGCGTGTTGTCGGCAATAAATCGCTCCAATTTACCGGGCAGGATCTTATCCCAGATTTTCTCTGGTTTGCCTTCCGCGGCCAATTCGTCTTTGATCTTTTGTTCGATGCCTGCCAAGACCTCAGGGGTCAATTGGCGGCGACTTGCAAATTCAGGGACATTTCTCAACGCCTTACCCAAACGAGCACGGTCTTCGTTTTCAACGGTGATCTGACCCTTCAAGGCCTCAGCTTCCTTGACTACGAATTCTTCGTCGAATTCGTCAGGGTGCATAATCGAGGGAGCCATCGCGGCAATGTGCATGGCCAATTTGCGGAAGAACTGCGAGCCTTCGTCGTGCCCACCATCTTTGTAGGCGACCAAAACGCCAATTTTTCCACCGGCGTGGATGTACGACGCGACATTCTCACCCGTCAGTCGTTGAAAATCAGAGACTTCAATTTTCTCACCAATCACGCCTGTTTTTTCAATCAAGCGTTCGCTGACAGGGGTTCCGTCGATATCCAATGCCAAGACGTCTTCCTTAGTCGTGGCACCTTTTTCCATGGCCAATTTCGCGACTTGGTTGGCAAATGCGATGAAGTCGTCGTTCTTTGCAACGAAGTCAGTTTCGCAGCCAAGGCCCAACAGCAAACCATGTTCGCCATCTGTGTAAGCAACCACGACACCCTCGTTGGCATCCCGATCAGCTCGCTTGGCGGCCACTTTTTGGCCTTTTTTTCGTAAGATTTCAACGGCACCATCGAAATCGCCTTCCGCATCCTGCAATGCTTTTTTGCAGTCCATCAATCCAGCGCCCGTCACCTTACGCAACTCACCTACATCTTTTGCAGTAATGGTTGTCATGATTTTCCTTTAAATCCTGTGTCTGTACTTTTGCTTGTTTTTATTAGGTATTGAGTTCTTAAATTAGCCTTTGGCTTCGCCAGCCCCGGCGTCCTTATCGGGAACCGCGGCGGCGGCTACCTCTGCAACTGCGTCCGCGTCCGCTTTTTCCTTGTTCGCTTTCAGGCTCTTGCCACCGGCGATAACCGAATCAGCCAAGTGACGGATGATGACTTCAATCGAGCGAATCCCATCGTCGTTACCTGGGATCGGCAAATCCACGGTATCGGGATCGCAGTCGGTATCAATAAGAGCCACTGTGGTAATGCCCAACGAGCGGGCTTCACGGACCGCATTCTTTTCTTTGTTGGGGTCCACCACCACGATCGCTTCGGGGATCCGGTTCATGTGGCGGATTCCGTTCAAGTTGCGATACATCTTGCGGTATTCACGATTCAATGAAGACTGCATCTTCTTGGAGTAAGATTGCAGTTGGTCTCCGCCGCGAATGGCTTCCAGTTCCTCGAGGCGGCCCATGCGACTGCGGATGGTGCGGAAGTTCGTTAGGCAACCACCCAACCAACGCTCACTGACAAAAGGCATGCCAGCTCGCTCAGCTTCTCGCTCAATTACGGCGCCGGCTTGACGTTTCGTGCCGACGAAGAGAATCAGGCTGCCACCCTCGGCTACCTGCTGAATGAATTTTTTTGCTCGCAAAAGACCGCGTACGGTTTCGCGAATATCGATGATGTGGATTTGGTTTTTGCGACCGAAAATGTAAGGTCGCATCTTTGGGTTCCAGCGGCTGCTGCGGTGTCCAAAGTGTACGCCAGATTCGATAAGTTCTTCGACAACCTTATTGGCCATGAAAATCTCCTAGTGGTTTAGCTCCACGTTTGGGGTGACGCCCTTGAAGCAGGCACGCCGCGTGGCTAAACAAAAGTTAAACTGATGGGCATCTGTCGGTACGATAGCAACGACGGACCCGTTAAAAATGCAGCCGTAGTCTATCGTAGTGCCGTTTTTCGGGCAATCGCTAATACCCCTGTTTTTGTGACGTTTGAGACTGTTTTGAGTTCTTCCTCTCAGATTGAATCCGACGCCCAGTGGCCTGCCAAACTGCAGACAGCCTGGCGGCAAATATCCAGCGGACACGTATCCGCGGTGGAGTTACTGGCTCCCAGCACCAACGCCCGGGCTGCCGGTAAAGATGACCGCCGCAAAGTCCTGCTGCCGGGGTCTTTCAATCCATTACACCGAGGGCACGTGGGCATGGCCAATTGGGTCGCGACTCACCTGTCGCTACCGGTTTGGTTCGAATTCTCGTTCGTTAACGCCGATAAGCCAGAGGTGAATTTTTTGGAGATCCAACGGCGGCTGCTGACATTCTCTGCCGATTATGCCGCCTCGGACGTCGCTCAACCGACAGCCCAACGCGACTCGCACGGCCTATTTCTGACCTCTAACGCCAAGTTCGCATGCAAGGCACGGGCTTTTCCTGGATGCTTTTTCGCTGTGGGGGCGGATACGCTTGCGCGAATCGCGGAACCGAGATTTTATGCGGATCAAGTCGTCGGGAGAGATCGAGCCATAGACGAAATCGCAGAACTAGGCTGCCGTTTCTTAGTTTTTGGTCGTTTGCATGAGGGAAAATTTCAGACGCTGCCAAATATGCAAATCCCAAACTCCCTGGCCCGCTTGTGCGAACCGGTGCGGGAGGCCACCTTCCGAGTGGACGTTTCCAGCACTCAACTGCGAAAGTTGAGTTAGCCTGCTTACGAAACGCAGCTCCGCAGTTGGGAAATCCCTGTTGAGGTGGGACGCCGGCTCAAGATAGGCCCCGTTTTAGATGGGCCCCGTTTTAACAACTGCATGGCCCCCACCATTCTTGGTATCATTCGTGCCGCGGCAGGGTGGGCGTGCGGAGGTCTTGGGAGCGGTTGGTCGGAATCCCCGACCTGAGGTTTAACTGGAAAATCAGCCGATGGCGAAATCACCCGAAGAAATGGCGGCGGCCATGAAGCGCAATATTAAAGATAAGACTGGCAAAACGCTGCCTCAATGGTTGAAGCTCATTCCCCCAGAAGAGCTACAAAAGCATGGGCAAATTGTTAAGTTTTTGAAATCAGAACATGCCGTAACCCACGGCTTTGCTTCCATGATCGCTCACGAATTCTTAGCTGTTAACGACCCCGCCAGCGAACCGGTATCTTTGCTAGATCATCAATATCGCAACGCGAAATCCCACTTGCGGCCCATTTATGAGGCACTGGTAAAATCCATGGGTGCATTTGGAGCAGATATTCAATTCGCCCCCAAGAAAACGTACGTGAGTGTTCGCCGCAATAAACAATTTGCCATCATTCAACCCTCCACCAAAGACCGCGTGGACGTAGGTATCAATCTAAAAGGGAAGAAATCAACCCAACGGCTGGAAGATTCGGGCAGTTTTAACGCAATGGTGTCTCACCGAGTGCGAATCACCGAACCCAAACAAGTGAATGCACAACTGTTGGGCTGGCTCAAATCCGCTTACGAAGTTTCTTAGTTGCACAAAGGTTGTTCTTGAATGTGGAGACGAGGGTGTTTATGGCTGAGCGGGATCTTGATTCTCGGGTTATCAATACTGATCGCCATCAACATTCCGTATCAAAATTTCGGCAAAAGCAAATTCAAAATCAGCCCTGCGACTACCACGCTGACCGGCCCGCTCAAAGCCGACGGATCGCTGGACTACGTCGCCGCCGTCAATCAACGCCACATGGATGGTGTTAAATCGGAAAACAATGCCGTCGCGGTAATTTTTCGTCTGACACCGGAGGCCTTTTACCCTGAATCCGCAGAGGTTTCTCGCAAAGCAATGCGTGAGCAATTCGCAACCGCCCTAGGCTTTGAGGTGGGCCCATCCCAGCTAGAGCTAGAAGATCCGGAAGCGGTCATTCAAAAACGCCTCACGCAACTGCTTGGCGAACCCGCTGCGTATGAGCAAACCGAGCAATATCTAAACGCCTTTCGTTCCGCTTCGAAGAGCCCATGGAAATCGACCCGCTTTCCTGATTGTGCGGAGATTTTGCATGAGCAACGGGACGTACTAGACCTGATCGTGAACGCGGCAACTCGGCCCCGGTATTACCATCCTTTTATCTTGCCTGCTGGAAAATCCGGCAACGCGACGTTGCTTAACGCCAGCTTGCCAATTGGCCAAAGGTTTCGCCAGTGCGCTCGCCTATTACTTTTGCGGGCAATGAACTCTCTCGGTGACGGAGAACCCGGTGGTGTCGAATCTGCCATTCGGGATATCCAATCGGCACGTCGGTTGGGGTGGTTGCAGTGCCAGTCCATCTCGTTGACGGAAAAATTGATCGTGGCGGCGATCTACCGCATGGTCAATGAAGCGGAAATCAACCTTATCGACAGCGGTCATTTGACCACGCAACAATTGCAAGAACACCAAGCCTTCATCAGAGAACACAAATACCCCATTGATATGGGAGAGCGGATTGATTTTGGAGAACGCATCCTCGTTCTTGATCAAACACAGGCATTATTAATAGACCCCGTACAGTTCGTGCAGCAGCAAAATCAAAATTCGCCTTTGGCGTTCCAGGAAAATTTAATACGAGGTCTCGTTCGATCCGCCGATACCAACACGACATTACGTGTCATCAACCAATGGTTTGATCGTTACACGGCGGCAGCCAAACAACCGACCATTCAACAGTCACTGCAGGCTTTCGAAGAAATTGAAGACCAACTCTCGCGTTTTGATTCTTTCAATAATTTGCAATCGTCATTATTTAACTTGATCTCTGGTCCAAAATCTCGGGGCAAGTTTATCGGCAACTTATTGGCCGCGATGCTGATGCCGGCGGGAGCTCAACTAGTTCGGGCTGACTTCGATTTGTCGACACAGGACCAATTGAACGAAATCGCTTTTGCCATTTCAAGTTACCGATCCAAATACCATGCACACCCAGCGAAGCTGACAACGCTGGTGCCCGAATTTCTCGAAGCGGTGAAACCTAGCCCATCAGGTGCAGAAGAGATCCAATACCGATTCAACGAAAGCGGTTTTATGGTTTACAGCATCGGGTCCGACGGGATCGACAATGGTGGAAGGCTCTCATCGGAATTAAATAATTCCCGGGAATACGACATTCGTGTTTCAGTCGGCCTGCTGCCCACGGTGGAAAACGGGTCACGCAAAAAGAGACTAATCAGGGCCACGGAAGACGAAAAAAACTACCGTGAAAAATTGAAAAAAACTGACACCAAAAGCCGCCAGGAAAACTTGGACACGAACAGGTCCAAGTCCAAAAAAACGAGTTAAAACGCCTCGGTTGTAAAGGCTGCTCCTGCCTGCTGCACTCGCTTCAACTCAGCAGATCCGGTTTATTTTCACCCGACCTCGGCTCGCCCTTCCCTTGCCCCGCCGCGCACCCTCGCAAAAGTGCGACACCCGTCAGACTGCCCACGAGATAAGCCGGGAAATCCCACGCACTGTAAGTCGTTCCCAGTAATATGCGACCGAACCAGGTCTGGCGAGCCGCCTGCAAAAACTCGCCGTCAAATCGCTGGCTTAGCTCCACACAGCACGTGCCGATTAAGACCAACATCGCGATGGGGATAATTGCGCGAGATTTCGGGAGCACCAAGAACCCCAACAGCATAAACGCCCAAACGTAAGCCACACTGGCGGGTCCCCAGTGATTCACCCAGTCATCTCCCGGGCCTTGGTAAAACTTGAGCCCGAGGCCTGCCAAGATGACGATCGGCAGAAGTAACGCGGCGCGAATTCTAGGTTTATATCGGTAATCCTTTAGTGCCATCACAATCAGTGAATCCCAGATTAATCCGAGGCGTTGCTTGGGGCTTTCTTAAAAGCAAACAAGTGCTCCGTCCCGCGGACGAAAAACACGCCTTGGGAAATGGCCGGAGTCGATAAAACGTTTTCGCCAATTGGATTGCAAGCCAGCATCTCAAAATCCGGACCCGCCTTGACTACGAAGACGAAGCCTTCCTCGCAGGGAAAATACAGGCAACCATCGGCAGCCACCGGAGACCCCACCATGCTCGTACTGCCCTCTAATCCTTCGACCACGTCCTCCAATTGATCGAGCCCCTTGGAAAGTCGATGACGATAAATTCGTTTACCGGTTTTGGCTTGTAGACAACTCACGATTCCTGAATTGGAGCATAGATAAAGATAGTCCCCGTAAACAATATGCGTTGGCATGTAGGGACCGCCCTTGGATTTGTACCAAGCTACGTACTCCCCCTCAGACTCGCCTTCCGGCAACGTGATATCGCCTTCGGCATCTAATTCAATAGCCACAATGGGCTGAATCGGTGAGTAACCGCTCGTGATAAAAATTAAGTCGTGAGCGACAAACGGGGTGGGCACAACGATTTCCGAATGGTTTCCAAATCGCCACCACTCCTCGCCATTCCGCGCATCATACCCTCGCGCAAAACCTGTCCCCTGCGTCAACAACATAGGTCCGCGTTCCGACGATACGACAGTCGGGGTACTCCAACTGGGTATTTCGTCGCGCATCGTTTTCCACACCTCTTTCCCATCGCTCAAGGAGAAAGCAGCCACAAATGATTCCTCTTGCACATCGCATTGCACAATCACATTCTCCTCAAAAATAATGGGGGACGCGGCGAAACCCCATTGATAGCTTTTGTCGTAAAACCACCCGCTGTCCAATTCCCCCAAATCCTTTTGCCACATCAATTCACCCTCATGGGTGTAACAGAACAATCCTTCTCCGGCAAAGAAAGCGATGACATGAGCCCCATCCGTAGCCACCGTGCAATTTGCATGAGTCGATTTGAGGTGTCGTTTCACCTGCGGCTTAGCCTTGACCGCTTGGCGCCGCCAAATGACCGAACCGTCATCTTTGTTAATACAGAGCAACACAAATGCGTGCGGTGAATCGTCCTCAACCGAATCGACTCCTCCATATTGCCCCGGTTTAATACTGAAATCCCCGGCCTCACTCACAGCGGTCGTGACATAGATACGGTCACCGTAAATCACTGGCGAACTGTGTCCTAAGCCATCGATCTTCGTTTTCCAAAGCAAGTTTTGACCGTCGACTGCGTTCCAAACGACAGGGGGGTTTTGCCCATCACCAATGCCGCGAGCTTCGGTACCACGAAACTGGGGCCAGTTCACACTGGACACGCGCCGATCGGCAATGCGTGACTTCTCGGAATCAGGTTGCCATGCTTCTTTTTCTTCCTCCGCAGAAGTGGTATCCGTTTTTGCTTTTGCGGGCTTGGATTTTTTCTTGGTCTTCTCCGCATCGGCTTTGAAGACCGGCAATTCAGCACCATGCTCTTTCAAGTATTTCGCCACCTCCTTGTGATTTTGCATATTGGCCCAAGTCAACGGAGTGGCCTTATAGAACGTATCTCGAACGTTAGGGTCGGCGCCATTTTCGATGAGACACTTGACGATTTCCAAATGCCCCTTCTCAGCAGCAAAGGAGAGAGCGGTTGCTGAATAACGGGTCATGGAGTTGACGTCAGCACCTTGTTTGATGGCAGCTTTCACCGCTTCCAAATCACCAGTCTGTGCAGCATTAAAGAGCTTTTGCGGAGAGGGCGCCTCGCTCTCCTGAGCCGTGAGCGTTGAGCAGGCGAATAAACATCCGATGCCAAACAGACAAATCCAAACCACACCATAAAAAAAGAACCTGGCCATACTCGTCCTTACAAATATTAACTAAAGGTGATGGTCCCGAGCAATGTGCTTCGAGGCTAAGTTAAAAATTGAAAGCTGGGCTTCCACCAACGGGTCATTCAATCACCGCATGTTGCACCTGTCCAACCAAAGGACTAGGAGTTGTGGCGTTGCCGCCGTGCTTCAAAAAGGATGACCGCGGCAGCGACACTTACATTTAAGCTGTCAGAGACACCTGCCATCGGAATGCGAATGGCGTCGACGTCTCCGTCGCCCCAGTGACTCGAAAGACCGACCGCTTCATTTCCAAATGCTAATGCAACTGGTCGATTTAACGCCGCCTCAGTATAGCAATTATCCGCTCCGTCCCGCGCCGCCAACACCGGTAAATTTTGAGCCCGGCACCACTCCAGGATTTGAGCAGTCGAGGCCACCGCTAAAGGGGTCGTGAACACGCTTCCCATGCTGGCTCGAATACAATTTGGATGAAGCAAGTCACATTGTGGATCGGCGAGAATCAGGGCACTCGCTCCGGCCCCATCCATGCTTCGCAAAACAGCCCCGATGTTCCCTGGCTTTTCGATAGATTCGAGAATCACCACCAACGGGCATGCATCCAAGACAATTTTATCGAGTGTCAAATCAGGTCGCTGGGCGATAAGCACCGTGGAGACCTCTCGATCGCCATACTTCAGTCGCTGCATCAGAGCAGCAGGTAGATCGTAGAACTCCGTTGCGGGAGAGGTTGAGGCCTGCAAAGCTTGGCAATCTTCGGCAGAGACAAGTTCCTGGGAAAGAAAAATCTCCAATGGCTGAATCCCGGACGCGATGGCTCGCTGAACTTCTCGCAATCCGAAGACGATAACTCGGCGCTGGGTTTTACGACCACGACTGGTTTTTAGACGAATCGCATTCTTTAATCGCGGATTTTGAGGGCTGCTGATTTTTTTCATGGTTGCTGATTGTACAACGTTCGTTGAACACAGCGAACCTACCTGTGCTCAAAGCCCGCCGCCCTAAGAACTTCGCTATGTTTGAAACCACCGCACAAAATTCCCATTGGCTAACTCTCTACCATCTTGGGCCTGCAAAAACATCGGCCCCGATTGAGCTTTTCCGGGGCCCCGAAAACCCTTGATATTTTGCTTCATAAAACTGGGCGTGAAACCCTTAGAGTGACAGGTGTAAAGCATCAATCGACAGACGGGGATGATCTGCCGCAAACCATCAATGAGTTCTGGCAATTGATCTTCAATCTTCCAAATTGACTTTCCGGAAACGCCATGTCCATACGTGGGAGGATCAAGGATGACGCCATCATATTGGTTGCCGCGCCGACTTTCACGTTTCACAAATTTCAGTGCATCTTCGACAATCCAACGAATCGGTCGATCGTCCAGCTGACTGATTTGGGCATTGTGACTTGCCCGGCGGACCATATTTTTTGCCGAATCAACATGGGTCACCGTCGCCCCCGCTTTGGCAGCTGCCAATGAGGACCCGCCCGTGTAGGCAAAAAGATTCAATAGCTTAAGGCCCGTTAAGGGCAGCGTGGTCAACCATTCCCAATGGGGTAATTGTTCCGCAAATACCCCTACATGCCCAAAACTAGTTGGGAACAGCCCCATCTTTCCAAATGGTGTTGGCAATTGCCAATCATCTAATTCGCGTTCCCAGACCCAGGAACCGCAGTGGTTTTCCTGTAAATCAAAGCGGCCATCAGCGCGTTGCCAAAGCTCCGTTACGGCCGTACCCACGGCCACAGGACTGGGTCGATCGACCAGAATGCCCGAAAATTCCTCGAGCTTGCGGCCGTTTCCATAATCTACGAGCTGGTACACGCTTTCAGGTAATTCCGGTAAACAGGGAAGCTGGGTTGAATTCGTCACGCCGAAGTGACGATTTAGCTGTTGATTTTAACGTTCCCCAAGGGAAACAATAGGACGAATGAAAATTGTTTGAATTGCATAGGCCTTATGAAACCCCCATTGCTTGCCTTTTATTTTGCTTTCGCCGTAATATTGAGCGCTGCCCCGCAAAGTGTACTTGCGCAATCGCTATCGTCAGGCGAACCGCTTGAAGAGGTTACTGAACTCATCAATGCGCTTGGATCTGCGTCTTTTGCCGAGCGTCAAAAAGCGTCTCTGGCATTGCAAGCACGCGGCGAAGAGGTGGTTCAACCTTTGAAAATCGCCATCGCTTCAAGTGATCCGGAGACTCAAAACAGGGCGATTTCAATTCTGGGGCAACTCGCGGTTTCTGCCAATCCCGCCTGTCAGAAACAGGCACAGAACGTGCTGATCGGCCTGACTCAAGCCGAAGATCGCGTTGTTCGCCAACTGGCTCTAGCAACCATCAAACAAATGGGCGCTGTGATGCAAAATCGAGCCATCGAACAATTGCGGGCGGAAGGGGCCGAAGTCAAAACCAACGAAACCTATGGCGGACCCAGCCGCGTCATGAGTTACGACATAATGATCGGCCCTGATTTCCGGGGCGACCTCGCCGATATTGAGATGCTTCCGTGGCTGGAAGGTCAAACAAAATTGACGTTGATCGGGGAAAAAATCAATGACGAGATCATCGCAACCGTCGCCCTGATGCCCTCTTTGTATTGGCTGATAATTAAACGCGGTACCCTTACCAACCAATCGGTCACCGCCCTGCGAAACGCCAAGGCCTTGCGTTACCTGCACTTTTATTACGTTCCCATCGACGACCAAGCAGCGGAAACGTTAGTGGAGCTGAAAAACCTTTTGCAAATACGGTTATTCGGCACTCGCGTCAGTCGTGAAAAAGGTGCTTGGGCCCAGCAAGCCATGGCGAACACGGACGTCGATTGGCGGAACGGAGCATTTTTGGGGATCTATTTCAACGACACAGATGGGCCCTGCGAGGTAAGCGATGTTGTCAAAGACAGTGCTGCCGACAAAGCCGGTTTTCGCGCTGGCGACCGTGTCGTATGGTTTGCCACCAAACAAATCCAAACAGGGAAACAATTCCTTGGCTCCGTTGCTGATTTCAACCCCGGCGACCGCGTCAAATGCGGGGTCATGCGTATGGGCAAGGAGCTGGAACTGGAACTGGTTCTAGGCCGCTTCCCAGACGTCGAAAAGATGAAATAGCAGGTTACGCCACGCGAAAACCGGATGCCGCAGAAGGCTACGCAAGCAAAACCGCCGGCTTAATACCAAATCCAGCATTTGGTAAGACTTTGTTGCAGGCGAAACACCGCTTCGTGGGAAACGTGAGTTTTTCGCAGCACCAAACAGCGAAGATGCTTCAGACCGTGCATGGCTGCCAACGCGTTATCGGTGATGTCTGTTCCCTCTGCATCGAGGACTTGGCAGATATTAAGATTTTCCAAATCTAAAAGTTCGCGGTCGCCAAAATTTTCGCCACGCACATCTATGATCAAACGACCTTTCAATCGTGAATCATACTTTTGCCAGTTTTGGGATCTTGCTAAACGCAAAATTGTGTTCCAAATCGGCCGGAGAAAAAACGGCAGGCGTGCGCCCGGTACGGTCGCCATACGTTTCGTTTGGATGACCGTCATCAAATACAAAAAACCTAGCGTTAATGCCGCGAGGATGACGTAAATAGCAGCGGTCCCGCCCAGGATCACCGCCACGATAATCAAAGCAATCACGGCGACCAGCAAGAGCATGTGTAGGCTGACTTCAAAAACCTTGACTCCCACTCCATCGGTCATGATCGCTTGGAACCACAGCTGAAACCCTGCCGGTTTCACGGGCATCTGGCTGAGCGGGGTCTTGGGAACTTTAACGAGAGGTGTTTCGAAACGGCATGAAGTACACCGTTTTTCCTCGTCCAAAAGCGATCCGCATTTAGGGCAGCGAGTGCGTTGACTGAATTTGCCATAACTTAACTCAGCCTCCACCTGGGCGACGGATTCCCGCGTCGTGAAACTGGCCGCATTGGCAGAAGATCTGTCGGGCACGGATTTACCACGACGCGGCACCACCGTTAATTGATTGCAGCGGGGACAGCGGACTTCCATGCCGACAATCTCGCTGGATACTTGCAGCAACTGAGAACACGTTTTATGGTTTCCGCCCTCCTCAAACTGCGAAGGGTTCGTGCAACGGAATTGGATGTCCATGGAACGCCGGTGGGATGATTGGCGGTAAAGTCTAAGGGTTTCCAGGTTGGAAACGTTCGGATTTAATTATACCAACCAAATGCGGTGAATATCTGCTTGGAAAGTGGCATCCCCGAAATAAAAAAGAACGATCGCAGATGGCGATCGTTCTTGTTAAGAGCAAAGTTACCCGGCTAGGACTTGAACCTAGAATGACGGAACCAAAAACCGTAGTGTTGCCGATTACACCACCGGGTAGCGTTGAGATCTATTATTATTCTTTTTCCAGTTGTTTGACAACGGCAAAAGATAATTGTTCGAGCTGAATTGCGAGATCCACCTCGGCGATGGAGACCGAATCCGGCACCACCAATGTAACAGGGGCGAAATTTAAAATTCCGCTTATTCCAACTTCGACCAGCTGATCGGTCACGCGCTGCGCCGCCGCCGCCGGCACCGCCAGAATGGCCAATTTTATTCCCTTTTCCCGCACATCCACCTCTAAATGCCGCAAGTCTCGCACTTGCAGGTCACCCAAAGGTTGGCCAATGATCGTTTCTGAGACGTCATAGGCCACTTCTACCTTGAATCCTTGGTCATCGAATCCTGCGTAACCCAAGAGAGCTTGGCCGAGATTTCCACAGCCAACCAAAGCAACAGGCCATAAACGGTCTTTTGTACCAAGGATTTCCCGAATATTTTCCGTCAACTCCTCACAACGGTACCCAATGCCGGGGTAACCAAACTGACCAAAGTTGGCAAAATCCTTACGAACTTGCGCGTCCGTAACTCCCAGCATTTTCCCCAACTGCGTCGAACTAATGGTCGATTTTCCGGACCCAATCACGCGCTGCAGTTCGCGCAGGTACAAACTCAGGCGGCTTACCACCGCTTTGGGCACGTTTGGTTCGGGCTCGGTATTTTGTTTTTTTCGAGTCACTCTTCTTGAGCTGTTTTTTTGGGCCAACAGGTATCAAATCAGAATATGGCAATGATGAAGATGATTGTCGCAATCGCAACCCCTACGAGTCGCAATACTGGGAATAATCCGTCTCAACCACACTTCTGGCTACTTTCGCCTACCGAGAAAACTCACTGCTAGGACAGGTTTTCGCCAAAATTTGCGATCTCCACGCATTTTACCCTGTTTAACACTAAAAATGTCCTACTTTTCTATCGACTGGTTGATCCGACCAGCCATTTTATGGAGGCGTTACACGATGCGGATTCGCTAGAACCCGCAAAGTCACCCCAAGAATTCGAGTTTTTTCGCTTTACCTACTCGTCGCAATCAAGCAATACCCCCTCACTGTCCGAGTTTAACGACAGCAGGAGGATTTTGCTGGCATGCACTCGCTATCAGTGAGTCATGCAAAAACTAGCGATAGCAATTCGCGGCACTTAATCAACAGGCCGGAATCACCGCTAGTACCCGTAACGCATTTTTGGATCAGGCAGGCGAGCGTTTCGCCAGACCAGATGCCGCCTCCAAGGTTGTTTAAGAAACGTCAGTTTTTAGGAGAGTTTCAATGAGAATGGTCAAGAGTGTGCTGGCCGTGGCTGCCCTTTGTGCCATGATGTCAGCAGGCACTGCCTGGGCCCAGTGTTGTTGTGGCGGTGCCACGTATCAAGGCTGTGGAACAGCAGGCGGCGTTGTCGTCGGCGAAGGTGGTGAAGGTGCAGCAGCAGCTGATGGTTCGGCTTGCGGAAGTTACACCGTAATGCGAACCCGACGTCGTGTTGTTATGGAACAACAACAAAAAACATGTTACCGAACTCAAGTTTCGTACGTCAACGAAACAAAAGAAGTACCGGTAACACGATACGTACGTGAAACGTGCTATCGCACCAAGACGTACACCGTACGTCGCCCCGTCCGTGAGATGAGCTGCAAGACGGTTAATTACACCGTTCGCCGCCCAGTTCGCGAAACCCGTAAAAAGACCGTTAACTACACGGTCCGCGTACCCGTACGCGAAATGAAAACCCGGGAAGTAACGACTTACAAGCGCCGTTGCGTAACTGAGTCTTACAACCGAACAGTCCGCAAGGTTGTTCGCGTACCCGAAACCTACACTCGCACCGTAACGGTCCGAGGTGGTTCATGGCAAACCGAGCAGTACACCGTTCCCGGTCGTACTTACAAGCGACGTGTTCGCACACCAGGTTCCTGGTCTTGCGATCCATGCACCGGTTGCCGTACTTACACACCTGGTTGCTGCACAGTTGTTTGCTGCCAAGCTCCTTCACGGACTTGCTGCAAGCGAGTTTGGGTACCAACTTGTGACACTAAAGAAGTTTGCTGCACACGATATCGTTGCGAAACTCGCTGCGAAACCGTTCCTTGCACTCGGACTCGTATTGTATGCGAGCCATGCACCAAGACGGTTCAGTACTGCTGCTGCAGCTGGCGTTGCGAAACTCGTTGCAAAGAAGTTTGCTACACCGTATGCAACTGGGTATGCGAGCAACGCACGAAGCAGGTTCCTTGCTGCACCACTCGTTGGGAATGCGAAACCAAAACTTGCAAAGTACCTTACACGGTATGCCGCAAGGTTTGCGAAACCAAAACGGTTTGCTGCCCACGACGTGTTTGCACCAAAGTTCCTTACACCGTAAACGTATGCGTTCCACGCGTTGTTTGCGAACAAGTTCCTGTAACCGTATGCTGCCCAACTCCTTGCTGTGATCCTTGCGGTTGCGGTAACGGATGTGGCAATGGCTGCGGAAACGGTTGCGGCAATGGCTGCGGCTTGTTCAAGCGATGTGGCTGGGGCAACGGCTGCGGCTTGTTCTCCCGAATGCGATGCAAGTTCGGCTCACTATGCAATGGTGGACTGTTCAGCCGATGCAACGCAGGCGGATGCTGCGACGCTGGTTGCGATGCCGGTTGCGATGCTGGTTGCGGTTGCAACTAGTCGGAGCTGACACACGACAACCAGGATATTATCTGGTCTGATTTACAGCGGGCGGTTCCAGCACTTGGAGCCGCCCGTTTTTTTTGGATCTAGCGTCGTACCATTACCCCATCTACCAAACGGCTCATGGCAGCTCCTGTTCGATAAATCACCGGGATTAGCAAGGTCGATCTGACACGCCGGTGCTACATAAGATACTATCTGTAGATCCTTTTTGCGTTGCCCTGGTGAATTCCCCTGGCCCTTTCAGTACACCAATAAACCGCCATGCCTGATTCCCGCGCCTTCCAAGATTTACTAGCCAAAGCTGATGGGGAATTCCCTCATACGAAAGCAAGCATTCGCTTTGGAGAACATACAATCGAGTACTATCGTCCGGCGGACCCCGAATCAGCGTTAAATGACGAAATCCTACTCAGTGCCCATGGTGAATTGGAGTGGCAACCCTACTGGGCTCAGGCTTGGGATGCCGGATTGGGAATGTGTCAGCATGTATTGGATCTGGACTTGCGCGGCAAACGGATACTGGATTTGGGTTGCGGCATCGGCTTAACCTCAGCACTCTTGTTGGCGGTGGGAGCTGACTTGGTTTGCGGTGATAACGCACCGCCTTCGTTGCTGTTTGCGGAACTTAATACCTGGCCATGGCGGGACCGAGTCGAAGTCAAGCATATCGATTGGCACGCCACTGATTTGGGACAGACCTTCGATACGATTGTGGGTTCCGATATTGTTTATGAGCGGGGTGAAGTCGCCCCTTTGGACCGTTTTTTCCGCCAACACTTGATGCTCGGAGGTAGCGTAATCCTCAGCGATCCCAGTCGCCCAATGACACGCGATTTTTTAGAGAGGTTTCAGCAACTAGGTTGGGAACTGCTGGAATCCGCAATCGTTGTTGAGGAGGTACGTCAGCCGATCCGGATTGTGACCATGAAACCCAAAGCCTGAATTCCTGAAACCTCCATCTGGTCGATTGCCGATCTCCACGCATCGAATTCGACGCAACTCCATTTCGGTTTCTTACCTTCATACCCATCGCATTTTGAAAAGTGGAAACAGCACCATGTTCGCCCCACACCCTTTCACAGAATCCCCCTTATTACTGGTTAGCGGTATGGGACGATCGGGCACGACCGTGCTCCGCAATTGCGTGGCGGCACATCCCAATATTGAATCGCTCAACCGCGAGAGCAACTATATCTTTGACCTGATGCGGACTGCCCACATCAGCATGGACAATGATTTTCGGGTAAAAAACTTGGTCGTTTCCAAGGATCAATTTTGGTACCAGCACCAACAACTGATTTTGAATTTACACTGGCCGCAAAAGTCACTATCCCAAAATCCTGCCAAACCCGTTATCAGCACCTACAGCATGTTGGATCCCAGAGCGGCCTTGGCGATGCTCGCAGCATTTCCCCAAATCTCCCTTTGCTACATCGTCAGGAACGGCATTGAAGTCGTTTCGTCCTACGCCTCTTTCAAAAACTTTCAACACATCGAGTTTGCCCAATGTTGCCGAAACTGGGCCTCGCGTTACGACATGGTTCAATTGATCACGCACAACCCGCACTGCACATTGCTGCGGTATGAATGGCTGAATCAACAACGTGATCTATTTCAGACAGGCCTCACCGAGGCCTTGCAAAAATGCGGTTTGGATTTCACCCCGCATTGCCTAGGGCCTTTAGAAACCCGATTTCATCCGACAAGATTTCAGGGCGAAAGCCGGACGGATGCCAGGGACATGGACAAACGAAAAGACCGTTGGAAATGGTGGAGCGACGAACAACGCGATCAATTTAGCGAAATTTGCGGGAGCACCATGCGGGAACTGGGTTACCCCATCCCTTGGCTCACTTCCTGAATGCCGCCTTTCCAACAGGGCGGTGGGATGCTTTTATGGCGTGCCACAATCGCTCGTTTACTGGGGATTCTGGATGAGCAAAAACGTTCCGCTTTTTCCAGCGACCGCGATGTCAACTCTGTGATCGCCCGACAAATCGGCTGTGACGATTTGCAGACCACAACCGACATGCCCTTGTTCGATTGTGTACCTCTGAAAGGCATTCGTTTTCGGGTCCCATTTGTAATAAAACAGGCAAGCAGGTTCCTTGCCGCCAGGATCTCCGCCATTGTGGGCGCGAACTCGTTTCCCAGTAATTAATTCCTCCCGACCGTCTGCATCAATGTCGACCCAAGCCAAAGTATGGGGCTGGCTGTACTCACGATCGATTGCTATCTCTTTCCAACGTATGCTACCTGTGGCATCCGGTCCTTCATTCCGCATCCAAAAAAGACCGTACTCGTGCCCCTTACCTATAATTAGGTCATTGCGTTGATCGCCGTTCAAGTCGGTAACGATCACTGGCAAACTTGCTTCAAAATCCCATTCTGCATGGAACTCCCATGGGTTCTTCCAAGGATCGCTGGAGGGTTGCTCGTACCACCCCTGCCCTGTGAGCACATCCTTTTTTCCATCGCCGTTGACATCTCCCACACCGAGTCCATGCCCGTTGCCAGTCGCCCCCAATTGATGCGGTTGCAGCGTCCACGACAAATTTTCATCCGCCGCCGCGTCACCGGAATCGTCGGGCCACCGCCAAACCGTTGTAGGCACATTTTTCTGCCAACTGTTGACAATCCACTCGGGTCGACCATCGCCGTCGAGATCTTCCAGCAACTGCCCCTCATTACTGCTAACACCCGTATCCACAAGCAAATGCTTTTTCCACAAATGCCCCTTTTCCAGACCGGAAGGTCCCGGATTTTCGAACCAGTGCACGGTCGTGGGTAAGAAAGAACCAGCGATCACATCCAAGCGACCGTCTTGATTCACATCAAATAAAAAGTCACCGTTGCTTTGAACGTAACCATTCCAATCCTCAATTGTCCGAAGTGGGCGGGGCACCCAGTCTGGATTTGAAAACCAGTTCCTGCCGGCCACCAAATCCATGTCGCCGTCTCCGTCGATATCCCCTGCTGCAATGCCCTCATTGGCATCCAATTGCAACATTTTGGCCTGAAAAGTGACTTGCCCTTGCAGTGTCAGCGGTCCACATACTGCACACGTTATCAAACCGCTCAGCAGGATAGCTGGGGCAAGGTTCCTCTTCCGTTTCATCATCAACAACTCCTTAAGGTGTTGCAAAATCATTTCCCGTCAATTTACTCTACGCCAGCAAATCAGAAAGCAGCTTGCCATGAACGTCCGTGAGACGACGATCAATCCCGTTGTGCAGCACCGTCAATTTTTCGTGATCGATTCCCAAAAGGTGCAGTATGGTTGCATGCACATCGTAAACTTGAGTGGGATTGTCTCGATCCAGAGGCTTGTATCCCCATGCATCGGAAGGTCCCATGGAGACGCCCCCGCGAATCCCGCCTCCGGCCAGCCAATTTGTAAACACATGCGGATTATGATCTCTACCTAATGACCCTTGCGTGCTTGGCATCCGCCCAAATTCAGTGGTCCAAAGGACGATCGTATCCTCTAACAACCCACGCTGTTTCAGATCCTTCAGCAGAGCGGCTGCACCCACCGCCATCCCTCTTGCTAAGGGGCCATGATCTCGTTTCAAATTCTCGTGGCTATCCCAGTTTCTGCGGGGGAAGCTATTATCATTGCCTGACCAAATCTGCACAAAACGCACGCCACGTTCCAACATTCGCCGCGCGATCAAACACTTGCGCCCAAAGTACTCGGCTTCCTCGGCGGCATTTATTTCTTCGGGATAAGTGGCATGGGGACGATCCAATCCATACATCTTCAGGATATGTTTAGGTTCCTGAGAAATATCGAGTGCCTCTGGAGCGCTCAATTGCATTTTAGCTGCCAGTTCATAGGAGCGGATGCGGGCTTCCAAACGAGAATCCTCGGCGCGTTGGCTTTGATAATTGCGGTTCCATTGTTGCAAAAGCTGCCGCCCCGCGGACTCAGATTCGGGGGTGATAAAACCGGCTTTGGGGTATAAGTCCGCAATCGGATTTTTACGTTGCGGAAAGATTGTGGTCCCCTGAGCATGCGCTGGTAAGAAACCAGAACCCCAGTTCTTGGGGCCATTGCTGGCAAATCCACGATGGTCGGGCAAGACGACAAAAGTCGGTAAATTATCGTTAATCGAGCCTAAAGCGTAACTCACCCAAGACCCCATACCCGGAAAGCCAGGACGTTGGAAACCTGTCGATTGCAAAAGCGTTGCCTGCGAATGCACTCCGGTCTTTCCTACCATATTGTGGATAAATGCCATGTCATCCACACACTCTCCGAGGGGTTGCACGGCTTCGCTTATCATCTTCCCGGATTGACCGTAACGGGAAAACTCAAATGGCGATTGCATCCAGGGCCCTAACCCATTCTGAAATGCTTCGACGGGTTCACCAAAATCAGATTCTTGTCCATGCAATTTTTTCAACAGGGGCTTATGGTCCCAAAGATCAATATGGCTGGCGGCACCTGCCATAAAAAGTTGCACGACCCGCTTTGCCTTTGCCGGATGGTGCAAGACTTTCAGCGTTCCTGCTTCCTGTCCGCCAGCCTCCCGTTGCAACATCGCAGCTAGGGCCAACCCACCGAAACCCGTCGCGGCATTTTGCAAAAACCTGCGACGGTCCGGGCTTTCTAACTGCTCACCACCCCCAGCCTGGGTCTCAGAGTTGCGAGGATCCCATCTTCCCAAGCTGGCAATTTTTCTATGCATCGGTTCAGTCCACATAAACGAACTCGCTGAAATTGAACATCAATCGGCATAAATTCTCGAGCCCGTGTGTACTCGCATATTCAATCAATTGCTTTCGCTCCGCATCGTTCAGTGTTCGTTGCGCTATCCAACCCATCGCCAGATCTACTTGGTCGACCAATTCAGGTGCTGCCTCTCGAAGTCTTGTGGCAAATTGCCTGGACATCTCCAAATTAAACCCGTTATTAAGCAAGGACAACGCCTGCAACGAAGTCAAAGTTTCGCTTCTCTTGGGGGTGCTTTGTGAGGAATCAGCGCAATCGAGGGTCGTCATCCAAGGATCGGGCTGGGAACGTACGACAAAACGATAGATGCTGCGACGGTGAGTTGAGACGTCAGCCGCATCAAAGCGATGGTACTCGAAATGCGGTGAGTGCTCAGTCTTTTCCAATTCAAATAAGTAAAAGCCCGGCCCCCCCATCTCCAGATTCAACACTCCACTTGCTGCCAAAATAGAATCTCGAATCTCTTCTGCGGACAGACGTCGGCGATTCATTCGCCATAAAAAACGATTCCCTGAATCGATTTTCGCATTCTCGGCATTGAAATCTGAGGCTTGGCGATAGGTTTGGCTCGTCACAATCAGGCGATGCAAATATTTCAAAGATTGCCCTTCTTGCAGGAATTTATTTGTTAACCAGTCCAGCAAATCGGGGTGACTAGGGACACCACCCATACGACCAAAGTCATTGGGCGTGGCTACGATTCCCTCGCCAAAATGATGTTGCCAAACGCGGTTAACAATGGAACGCCAGACCAAGGGATGTTTGTGGTCAGTCAGCCAATTCGCTAGAAAGGCTCGCCTACTCTGCTCTGATTCGAAATCCTGCATGGCATACGGGGCATCACTTGCCAGCGGCAAGACCCCCGGCACCGCCAACTCGGCAGGTTGCGTCACCTCCCCCCGCTTCAACACGTAAACCTCACGAGGCACACCTGCTGTGGGTTTAAAGTTACCCTCTGCTTTGAAATTCACCGCCGCCGCGTAAACGCTTCGAGGTTTGGGTAACGCTGCTATTTCTTCCTGCAAAAGCTGCATGGCAGCCAAGTTATCTGAGCGACGTTGCACCCTCTCGGGGGTATTCAATTTCGCTAACAAAGCGGCGCGTTGCTCCTGCCCTTGGATTAGCAACGCCCTGCCCTCACCCGGTTCCTGCTTCCATACAGGCCACTGCCCATCAATCAAGTTCGCTTCGCTCCAGCGGTTGGGCGCTTCAATG
>JAAEPL010000146.1 GCA_024232675.1 Planctomycetaceae bacterium | reverse complement strand
TCTCGATCATGCAACGGCTAGTCGACGCCGGCATCCCATATTCCCGATTAGAAGAGCAAAATCGGATGAGCTTTGGGATTTCCGACCTCCTCAAGGACTGGTACCCGTTCATGCGAGACGGACCGATAACGTTCCAAGCGTCCCCTCTGGCAGCCCTACCGAGTGGAGCCTTCCTATGGACCCACTATGGCATGGAAACCGGCCTCTACCGGAATATGTTGGAAGCCAGATTAGTGTTACTGCTGGCGGGACTATTGGCCCAACAGGGCACCGATCCGAAGAGAATCGCTATTCTCTCGCCCTACACCCAACAAATAAAGACCCTAGGATCCGAGGTAAAAGTACTTTCCTTGGACCAACTCCTCGCGGGGATACACATCGGAACCGTGGATTCCTTTCAAGGCGAGGAACGAGACGTAATCATTGTTTCCCTCGTACGCTCTAACTCTAAGGGAAAACTGGGATTTCTGGCGGACGACCACCGAAAGGGAGTACTCCTTTCCCGGGCCAAGATCTCGTTGTTTCTGGTGGGAAACCGTGAGACACTAAAGTCCGCAGAAAACTGGGACGGTACGCTACGAAGGTTGGTGCAACGCGACCGGGTCCGGATGGAATTGCCCGTTTACTGCACAACCCACCGGGTGTGTCACCTTGTGAGCTCCGAGGGACCACTACTACCCCTCCTGATGCTGTGTAAAGAAGAGCTGCCGCGCGTCTGCTGTTCGCTACAACGCCACAGACCCCTTCCCAGCTCAGGCTCCCCCACAGCAGGGAGGGAAGAGAAAACCGACCGATAGGCAGCATCCTGGGTATTCTTCCCATTTTCGCCGATGCCTACAAATATCACCCCCCTGGTACAATTCATGGTATTATGCCTGAACGCAATTATCCTGCGGGTTCCCTAG
>JAAEPL010000145.1 GCA_024232675.1 Planctomycetaceae bacterium | reverse complement strand
TACAGTGCCAGCCAGTCGAGTAACTCGGGGTGGGTGGGATAGGATCCTTGCGAGCCAAAGTCGTTCGGCGTGGAAACCAAGCCTCGGCCGAACAGGGTTTGCCAGTAACGATTGACAGCGACGCGGGCCGTCAGCGGGTTTTGCTCGTCGACTAACCAATGAGCCAGATCCAATCGAGTGGGTAAATTGGGGTCGCGAACTGCGGTCGGACGATTGATCAACCAAGGCGACATACTAGAAGGGCCCAGCACTTTGACGTATGGCCAGTGAGTAGTAGCGTGGCTTTTGCTTGTCCAATCAGGTTCCAATTGATCGGTGACTTTCCATTGCGCGTCGGTGGTCAGACGAACCTCCCCATCAATGACTAATGATACGAGCAATCCAGCAGGACCGCCTTCGTTGATGGCCTCTATCGCAATCGAGTTCTTGCCTTGGCACAAGTGAGCGACCACATCTAGACTCGCCGGTTGCGACCAATCGTTGAGATCTCCCAGTTTGTGTCCATTCATGAACGCAACGGAACGGTTATCAGCAGTGAACTTGAGCGTGGCCTGTTGTGGGATTTGATCTAATTCAAATTCATACCGAAAAAATCGGGGTGAATTACCTTGAGGCGTAGTAGCGGCCTGGAGCTCATCCCAAACCCATTGGGCCGACTGCCATGCGGATGCCGTTGCAGGTTGCGTGGGTGGAGATGGGGGTCTTTTGATGGTTAGCGGCGGCAGAACCGCAGGGACCGTAGGAGCGACGGGTTGGTTTTGATCGGGCTGGTCGTATTGGCCGCGATTTAACACAAACGTCTGTCGGGGACCCTGCTCTTTCATGACCATCACAGATGCCTGTCCCGCTTTCTGGTCTCTCTCGAGGACCGCGATTTCGCGATCGATGGTGGTGACATGCCGATCCCATAATGGCGTTGTTTTGGCAAATGCCTCATTAATGATTTTCCATTGTGAATCGGTGCGTTGCCCGGCAGGCACCTGAATGGTCTCGGCCAGCGCATCTTCTGCGGAAACCGTTTGTTCCCACTCCAATCGAGCCTGAATTAATTCAGGTGGGTGAATTTGATAGCGGCGTAACGTGGCGATCCGTTCCGCCAGGTCGGTTTGGAATGTCGCGCGTTCCGTCAGAGGGCCGTCCATCCGAATGATGGGATCCGTGTTGCCGTTGTTGGCTCCATTGCCCGGTTCATATGCGGTGTCGAAGAACGCGTAGAACTGGTAATACTCTTTTTGGGAAACAGGATCATACTTGTGATCGTGACACTGCGCACATCGCATGGTCATGCCCATAAATACCGTCGCGACGGTGTCGACTTTGTCGGCGATATAGATGACACGATACTCTTCTGGCAAAGTGCCACCCTCGTGGGTGTTCATGCTGTTTCGCAAAAAGCCCGTCGCCAACTGATTTTGTGGCGTTGCATTGGAAAGCAGATCGCCAGCGAGTTGTTGGATAATGAATTGGTCGTACGGCAGGTTGCGGTTATAGGCATCGATCACCCATTCCCGCCACAACCACATATCCCGATGGTCGTCGATAGAAAATCCGTTGGTGTCCGCGTACCGAGCGGCATCCAGCCAAGGAACCGCCATTCGCTCCCCAAAGTGGGGTGATGCCAACAGGCGGTCGACAGCGTTTTCATAAGCGGAAGCTGTTTGGTCACTCACGAAGGCGTCTACCTCGTCAAGTGTCGGAGGGAGACCGGTGAGATCCAATGATAAACGCCGAATTAATTGGTATCGGCTGGCCACTGGTTTGGGTCGCAGGCCTCGTGACTCCATGGTCGCAAGCACATGGGCATCTATGGGATTGCGGACCCAAGCTTGATCTTTGACAGGTGGCGTGGCGTGGCTCTGAGGCGCCGCCAAGGACCAGTGAATTTCGTCGGCCGCGCCGGCAAGAATCCAGCGTTTCAAAATCTGTTTTTCGTCGGTTGTGATTCCTCCATGAACAGATGGCGGTGGCATCTGCTCGTCCACATCATCGGAATTCAAGCGGATCCAACCTTCATTGTCCTCTAAGGAGGTCGTTCCAAAGACATCCGAGATTCCTGGTGATTGGTCGAGTCGTAGACCGCCTTGCCGAGTCTCTTCGTCAGGTCCATGGCACTGAAAACAATGTGTTGAGAGAATCGGACGCACGTCGCGATTAAAGCTCACATCTTCGCGAGCTGTGGCTGGCCCTGCGAGGATTCCTACCCCTACCAACAGTTTTAGCAGACAGTCAATTCTGAGCATGGGCGGGAATTTACCTTGAGGTTTTCGAGCAGTGAGTTGGAACGGATAGGAGACCGTCCCGGGATCCAATTTTGGCTGAACAGAATGGCTTCGCAAGAAGTTGCCCTGTTATTTGCGTGGAAACGGCCGGTTCAGCCAAACTTTGGTAGGTCTCCTGTTATATCTCTCGACTGCTGGAGCAGGAAACTCTCGTCGTCTTCTGAGCCTTCCACGGCCAACGCCGCGAGATCTTTTCGCGTTTAGCGCGTTCTTTTTGAATGGAAAAGCATTCGCTGCGAGGCTTTTTCTGTGGAATCCGTGAAAAGCGGCAATATTTGATCGAAACCGGCGAATTGCTAACATATTGATATCACATTGCTATTGCTTGATCGGCGACAGTGGAACAAAGGAAAATGAAAATGATTAAAGAAAACACCATTACACCTCGCTCGGGTTGGGGCTTCCTCGTTCTTAACGTATTGATGTTTGTGGGTGTGCCCCTGTGTTTTGTGTTTGGCGGAATTAATCTGGACGCGAACAACACTTTGATCGGAGTGTTGTTGATGGTGAGTGGAGGCATTTTGGTTGCCTCGGCAGTTGTGATGTTGGCAGGGTTTCAAGCGGTGGCACCCAACAATGCTCGCGTTCTCCTCTTGTTTGGCGATTATCAGGGATCCATTGTAGAAAGCGGTTTTTATTGGGTGAATCCTTTTCTCTCCAAGCGCAAAGTAACGCTGCGAATACGAAATTTCGAAACGGGCGCGATTAGCACTCCCGAAAAAAAGGACGCGGCTGGAAAGATCATTCAACATAAAACGCGCACCGCCAGTCGACCCTCCAAAGTGAATGACAAAGATGGTAACCCGATTGAAATATCTGCCGTCGTGGTTTGGAAGGTAGTCAACACTGCTGAGGCATTATTTGAAGTCGATGATTTTGAAGATTATGTCGCGGTACAAAGCGAAGCTGCCTTGCGTAACTTGGCCAGTCGCCACCCATACGATAATCATGAAACGGGCATCTCACTTAGAGGTAACACAACAGAGGTCTGCAATCAGCTGCAATTGGATATCCAGGAACGATTGGATAAAGCAGGTGTTCAAGTACTTGAGGCGAGGATTAGTCATTTGGCCTATGCACCTGAAATCGCGGCAGCCATGTTGCAACGCCAGCAGGCTCAGGCCGTAGTCGCTGCTCGTACGAAAATCGTCGAAGGCGCGGTTGGCATGGTCGAAATGGCTCTTGAGCACTTATCTCGAGACGAGATTGTTCATCTCGACGAAGATCGCAAGGCGGCGATGGTATCCAACTTGTTAGTCGTGTTGTGTGGTGACCGTCAGACCCAGCCGGTTATTAATACCGGTACGATTTATCAGTAATCCTAGAGGAAATTGTTTTGCCGTCGCGTAAGTCATTTTTAATTCGTCTCGATCCGGAAGTTCTTGATGCTGTGCGTCGCTGGGCGGATGATGACTTGCGCAGCATCAACGGACAAATCGAATTCCTCCTCAGAAGGGCGCTCAGGGAAACCCATCGACTGGGCGGTGACAAAAAAAATTCGTCCGCTAAGAAACCACAAAAGCCAGGTGATGAGTAAGCGAGTACCAAGTCAATTGGAAGCGATGGCTGCGAAGTCGGAAATGCGATCGGTGCAGCTCGATAATATGGCAGGACGGCAAACGCTGTTTCCTCAGACCATTGAGATACTTGATATCGGTGGTGAGGGAAGATATGAAACGGCGTGGAACTTAAACATCCGTCGCCAAAAAACGCTGGGATGTCAAAAAGGCGAACTGATTCCAAATTGGATCGAAGGTCGATCAACGGCGATTCCTTTAGCGGATTCCAGCGTGCATCGAGTGATCATGGAGCAGGTCCCTTTGAACCGCAAGGCCGTGGATGAAATTTACCGAGTCATCGTAGAAGGTGGTGTGGTTGAACTGCGACACTTTTACAATTCAGCTAACCATCCTCACGCCTGGGCGTGTCGGGTGATCCATGGCGAACGAACTCAATCGACCATTTCTTGGGGTAACCAAAAATTGGAAGAGACCATTTTTCGGAGCGTTAAAAAGTCTGCCCCTAGACCATCTCAACTTTAAAGGCATGAGCGATGAAACCAGTGATTATTTTTTGCACCCTTTTGCTGTTAGCGGCGGGATGCTCCAACACGAAACCACCTGAATCAAAGAACAACATTCCGGTCAACGATACCAATGCTCAGAGCAATGTTGTTGACCAAACGGTATTGGCCTCCTGTGGCCAATGTAAATTTGGCATGCCGGGGACGGGATGTGATTTAGCGATCAAGTTAAATGGCGAGACCTATTTCGTCGCGGGGACCTCCATAGATGAGCACGGAGATGCTCATAGTGAGGATGGTTTGTGCAATTGCATCCGCCAGGCGAAAGTCACGGGCAAAGTCAAAGAAGGTCGCTTTGTGGCTGTGGCGTTTCAGCTCTTGCCTTTGGATACCGTCACTGAACAAGCCGCTAGCGACCAAAACTAAGCACCTGCAAAGGGTGTCTTGCGTAGTCTGAAAGGGCGTTGCGTACATCACGCCCCGCCCCTGCCTTTGCCATGTGCGTGCTGGTCAACATTTCCGGTCGTGTCGGTTGCATTGAATAAAATGCGAGCTGTCAAATTTTGCGGGCTTTGGTGACGATACCAGTTAGGGCCGAGTTCCTAGCCAAGTGTGAGCCGCATGTTGGACGTAAAAACTAAGATCACCCTAGCTGCAGTTATCTTATGCAGCGGTTGGATTAGCCTAACCGGACACGTCGGTATGGGAAATTCAGCCCATGCGGCAGAGCTGCCTCAGATTGTGGTTGTCGGGGATCAAATGGGCGCCGAAAGACGGTCCATTGCTGATTACGTTGAGCTTGGTTTGGCAAATAATCCGCTCATCTCTGAAGCGCATTTCAAGGTCGTTGCTGCTCGGCATCGAATTCCTCAGCAGCAGTCGCTGCCCGATCCCATGGTAAATACCAATACCTTCTTATCGCCCGTGCAAACTGCGGCCGGTGAGCAACGTTTTGCATTAGGCGTCAGCCAAAAGTTAACGAACTCCAAACGACGTCGCACCAAAGCAGCGATTGCTGCAGCCGAGGTCGCCACTGCAGAGGCAGACCTGCAACGTCTACAGTTGGATGTGGCAGAAAAAATACGCATTGCATGTTTCCAGCTATTGTTCGTGCAAAAGGCTGCTGAGATCACCGGAGAAGATATTGAGTCCCTTCGTCAAATCAGTGCTATTATCCAAACGCAATATGAGGTTAAACAGTCGGTAACCCAACAGGATGTGCTGAACGTAGAAACAGAAATTTCTCGCGTGCAAAACCAATTAACGGTTCTTCGTCAGAAAGAAAAATCGTATTCCGCTCGTTTAGCTCGACTGGTTCGTCTTCCCCCTCATGTCGATGTGGAAATCACCGATTCGTTGACGCCACTAACCACGCAATACTCGTTGCCGGAATTAACGGAAAGAGCGATTCAGTTTCGACCAGAGCTGTCCGGTCAGCTTGCGAGTATACGCCGTGATCGGCATAAGATTTGTCTGGCAAATTTGCAAAAAAATCCAGACTTCACAGTTGGGCTCAACTGGATTTCGACTTCATCGAGTGGCCTTAGCCCAGTGGCCAATGGAGAAGATGCCGTATTGTTGGGGATCGGATTTAATCTACCCATTCATCGCCGTAAGATCGCCGCCGCGATCGGGGAAGCCAAGGCAACGACTTTGGCCTCGTCCAGTCGGTACGATAGCCTGCAAGACCAGGTAGGCGAAGAAGTATTCGATTTGATTGCCCGTGCCGAAAGCTCGCAAGCGACACTGGAAATGATGCAACAAGACATCATTCCCAACGCGTCGCGCACCTTGGAGTTGTCGATTGAAGAATACGTCAATGGTGACATTAAATATGTCCAGCTTATCGATAATTGGCGTGCTTTATTGCGGTACCGCATCGCGGAGGCTCAAATGATCGCCGATGGCAATCAAATTGCTGCCTCCCTGGCTCGCAGTGTTGGCGGATTCATGCCCTAGCGGATCGACAAAACGTAGCCGAGAATCAGTCTGCTACAGACACTAAATGGTAATTGTCTAGCCCGATTTTCAACGGAAATCGAGCTTGGTTGGCTGACTCACTTATAAAACTGTGAGTGCCAAAAGCCTTTCAGGCGGTGCGAAATGGTTGTCGCAACGGGTCATATTGGACCTTAGACAGCTTTCGATTTCGCAATTCTCACAAATAGCATCTCAAAAAGCCGCGCCTGCTGGCATCACGCGAGCTTACAATAGAGTCTGTGAACGGCATTGACCAAAAGCGCAATAACCGAGATTATTTCCCCAGACGCGCACGATCTCCGATTAGCGGAAAATTAATGTTACGAACCTGCAAACAACTGAATTTGCTCGCGTTGCCGGCTTGGCTGGCGACGATCGTTGTGTGTTTGTATCCGCTGATCGTACTGGCCAACGAAACAGCGCCAAACTGTGGCTGTCACGCAAAAGCAGTATCGATGACTTGTTGCGGGTCTCCGGAAGTGCCACCGGTGTCTCCGTCTTGTTGTGCCCAATCTTCACCAAGCTCGGTTCGATGTTGCTGTGACAATCCCGCATCGGAGTGTCAATGCGACGACTGCCAATGTGGTAACGGCGATCACTCTGCACCGTCTATGCCATTAGTGCCGGTGAATCATGAGACGGTCGATTTTCAGTCAATCGCATCTTTGGCGTTTCCTGCTCAAGAGGTGTATGCGGTTACTTCTGTATCCGACATGATCACCTATTCGACTCGGATGGCTGAGAGCTCAATTCCGACTGCGCAGGAAACCTGCGTCTTTCTTTCGCGATTTAATTGTTGATTAAACGCCACTTAAGACCATTGCGCGCTGGCTAAAACAAGCTGTCATCTTGCGCGCCGTCGTTCTCCGTATCCATCGCCTTAAACCCCCTGCTGCGCAGAGGCATATTTTGTGATGGGTCCATTAAAGCAACCCTTCGATCGGTAAAGTCATGAGTGAGCAGCCAATTAGTCCAGAAACAGATGGTGCAACACCGCCTTCGCAAGACACCGCCCGGCCAAAAAGTTTTGCTGCCCGAGTGTTCGGGAAAACGGCTTACGGCGTTGCTTTCGTATTGCAACCTTTGCTTGCCGTCGCTGCGATCACGGGATTAGTCGTGATGTTTGGATGGGCACAAAAGCAAGGTTATTTTTTGTCTGCGGATGCTTCTAACGAAACAGGAGAAACTATTGCCAGCGTGGAGCACTTTTGCCCCATGATGTGCGTGCCACCCGTCAAAGCTGCGGGGCGGTGCCCGGTCTGCGGTATGGAACTGCAGGAGCGAGAAATATCTAGCGATTCGAAAGATTTTTACGGATTAACAATTGCCCCCGCCTCCAGACGATTATCGAATATTCAGACGGTAACCGCAGTTACCAAACCCTTGCTCAAACAAATCAACACGCTGGGTACGATCACTTACAACGAGAGTTCCGAGGCCGTGATTTCGGCTTGGATCAATGGGCGTTTGGATGAATTGTATGTGGATTACACCGGAGCTGAAGTGACCGAGGGAGAGCCCTTGGCTTTGTTGTATTCGCCGGATCTTTATTCCATGCAAGTCGAATTGTTGGAATCTAAGAACGCCATGAACTCTTCCAAGTCAAATTCGCAACGACTTGTGAATACCAATCAGAAACTTTACGAGGGAGCCCGTCGTAGGTTATTAGAGTTTGGAGTGCCAGCCGAGCGAATCGAGGAGATGGAACAGGCGGGTAAGGCCAGCAGCCAAGTGCAAATTGTCTCGCCGGTTGCCGGCACAGTAGTTGAAAAGATCGCCAGTGAAGGTAACTACGTAAAAATGGGCTCGCCTATTTTACGGGTTGTCGATCTTTCTAAGGTCTGGTTGATTCTGAAGATTTTTCCGGAAGACGCGAGCTTGCTTCGTTACGGCCAGCAGGTAGACGTAACGTTGCAATCACAGCCTGGGCGCAAATATCAAGGTCGTGTTGCCTTCATCGATCCAATGGTCGATACGAACACGCAAACCGTATCGGTGCGTGTGGTGATTCCCAACGAATCACGTCTGATTCGAATCGGCGATTACGCTCGCGCCACTGCTGCGGTGGATGTAAGCCTAGGCGGTGAAAAAAACGACCTGGTTTACGATCCTCAATTGGCCAATAAATGGATTAGTCCCAAGCACCCTTATATTATTCGAGATGAACCGGGTGTTTGCCCGGAGTGCGGAATCGCCTTGGTGGCAACTTCCGAATTCGGGTTCGCCAGCGAGCCACTCAAGCAACAAGGAGCCGTCGTCGTTCCACGCCAAGCAATCTTAATGAGCGGAGATGCCAGTGTTGCTTACGTCGAGACAGAGCCCGGGCGATTTGAGTTTCGCAAAGTTCAACTCGGTCCGATATCAGGAAATTTAGCAGCCATCGTTTCAGGCATCGAGGCCGGCGAAAATGTGGTTTCCCGTGCCGCTTTTATGGTCGATGCAGAATTTAATATTGCCAGTAAACCGTCCATTATCGATCCCGATAAAAAACGACCGATCGACGAAACGGACGCGGAGATAACGCCCGAACAGCCAGAAGCAATTCGAGAGGCGTTAAGCCAACTTTCGGAGCTGGATCGTGATTTAGCCTTGGCTCAAGTGATATGTCCGGTTACAGAGTTTGCCCTTGGATCGATGGGACCGCCTATCAAAGTGCGGGTGGATAACCAAAACGTACTTATTTGTTGCGAGGGTTGTCGGGATCGATTGATCAAAGATCCCCAGAATTATTTCAGCATCCTTGAACGCTACCACCAGAAAGAAGTGTCACCCGAGGAGTTGGCTGCGATTGAGACCGCTTTTGCGCCGCTGACCGGTGTCGATCGACAACGTGCAGTAAGTCAATCCATTTGCCCGGTGACAGAAATGCGATTGGGGTCTATGGGTACACCCATCAAAGTGGACGTGAAGGGCGAGCCCGTTTTCATTTGTTGTGAGGCTTGCCGAGATCCCTTACTTGCAGAGCCTGATCGACACCTAAATCGATTAACGGGGTCAGGTGGTAATTCGGCAAAGCAATCTGGGGCCGATGATCTCCCCAAGATGGAATTGCCCAAGATGGACTTGCCCAAGATGGATCTCCCTAAATAACCCGTCCGTGTCTAAATCGCAGTCACTTTTCGTCATTAAGTGCAGAGCATGTTAAAAGCTGTCGTTAATTTTTGCGTTCGTGAGCGACTTGTCGTGTTCATCGTGACCATCGCTGCTATCGCTTATGGGTGGTATTCCTATCGCGAAATTCCCATCGACGCGATTCCGAACGTCGGTGAGAACCAAGTGATCGTGCTTACGGAGTGGCCGGGCCGCAGTCCCAAAGATATCGAAGATCAAATCACTTATCCGTTATCGGTCGCGTTGCAATCGGTTGCGGGTGCTGAAAGCGTGCGTGGTAAAAGCATGTTCGGTTTTAGTTTTGTGCAGGTAACTTTTTCTGACAGCATCGATTTTTACTGGGCGCGTTCGCGCGTTTCCGAACAACTTGCCACGATTGGTGGACAATTGCCGGCCGGTGCGAATCCGGCCTTGGCTCCGGATGCAACTGCCTTGGGTCAAATTTTCTACTACGTGTTAGACCCTCCGCCAGGAACCAATCTGGCGGATGTTCGTAGCAAGCAAGATTATGTCGTCAAATTTGCTTTGCAGAGTGTGGATGGCGTCGCGGAAGTGGCTTCGATCGGAGGTTATGTACGCCAGTATCAAATCGATGTGGACCCTGACAAACTTCGGCTATACCAATTGACTCTAGCCCAAGTAATTCAGGCGGTACGAGATTCCAACATTGACGTAGGGGCCAAGACGATTGAATCCAGCGGCATGGAATACTTGGTGCGCGGGATTGGTTTTGTCGGCGCGGGGAAGAGTGAATCGGAGACGTTAGAGCAAATTGAGCAGACCGTCATCGTCACTAAAAATAGCATTCCCATTTCCATGGGGGATGTCGCAGCCGTGCAGATTGGACCGGCATTTCGTCGCGGTGCACTGGATTGGAATGGCAGCGAGGCTGTCGGCGGCGTTATTGTCATGCGTTATGGTGAAAACCCACGTCAGGTCATTCAACGCGTGAAAGCCAAGTTTGATTCTCTCGAAAAAGAACT
>JAAEPL010000144.1 GCA_024232675.1 Planctomycetaceae bacterium | reverse complement strand
GGCGCGAAATACCAACCTACTAAACGGCACCACAACTACCTGATTTATTACTGGAAGCATTTTCGGGACATACGTTTGCAGGTAGAGAGAGTATTGGAAATTGGCGTCCAGACCGATCGTTGCTTGAAGATGTGGGAAGAGTTTTTTCCCAACGCAACCATCCTCGGTGCTGATATTGATCCTGACTGCAAGGCCTTCGAGGGCGGGCGCCGTAAGGTGATGATTGGGGATCAGGGGAATCGACAATTTTGCCGCGATCTCGTTTCCGAGGCTGGCGGGGCTTTTGATATTATTATCGATGACGGTAGTCATATGGTGGAGCACCAAATCAAAAGCTTCAACTGGCTATTTCCTTCCCTCACGGAGCACGGGATTTACGTGATTGAAGACACCGGCGGAGCGGTCGGCGATTTTGATTTGAAGACCGTGAGCAGCTTGCGAAAATTAGTGGATAACATCATGTATTGGCCCGAGGGGTTTCGACCGGAAGACTGGGCATATTTATCGGAATTTGATGATGCCGCTTCGTGGGCCGACCATAACATCATTGGGGCCTCCTTTTATCGCTGGATTGCATTTGTAATGCGGGGAAATAACCCCGGTGATAATAAGTTCCTTCACAAAAAGTAAGCTCGAGATTTTGTGTTTGATAACTTAGCAGCGGTCTGCTTTGGTCGGGAAATATCGCAAAGCAGGTTACGCGTTTTCTACGCCTTGTAAGGTTGCCGAGCAAGCGCTAGATGCAGTCAGTAGATTCTGGCATCCGGGTTTACCGGTTGACCTGCATCACGCTCGTTAGATCGATGTAGAGAGGCAATTCGACGTGCGATGAAAAGAGAGGCGAGTGACGCGGTGTTGCGCGAATCGTGACGGCAATCTTAGCAGGGTGCCACTCAGGGAGTCGGGTCGGTGGTCGAGTTTTCAAGGCTCATTAGCTTCTGGCTAGTCAGCTGCCCGATCGTATTTCGGTAGTAAATGTAAGAGGGATGATCGACGGCGTAACATTGAATACCAGATTCAATGGCTGTTTCGTAAAAGTGGCTATCCTCAGCATATGCCAGGTCGTCGAAGCCGCCAATTTTTTGAAATACTTCATTCTTGATAACAAAGGTTCCGCCCACTTCACAACGAGATAAATGAATCGTCTCGTGGGGATTATCTTTATCAACCACAAACGGGTGCCCTACGATGCGGATGCCGCCGTGCAGCATTTGAATCATTCGATCGCGGACTAAAATGCGTCGCCGAAATGCGAGATGATCAACCTCGTATTCATCATCCGAGTCGAGGAAAGTCACATAGCGACCTTTGGAGAGTGTCACTCCGATATTCCGCGCAGCCGCAACGCCGCGATTCACGGACCTCTGGAAGAAACGAATATTGGGGCACGCCGATGTGTATTTGGTAACCATCTCAGCGGTGTTATCAGTAGACGCGTCGTCCACAATAATGGCTTCCCAATCGGATTCAGATTGCGCCAACAGGGAGTCGAGCGCACGCGGCAACAAGTCTGACCTGTTGTACGTGCAGATAATGACACTGAAAAAAGGATTCATGGTTCTCTTGGTTGCTCGACGCATAAACCAAAGCAAGTCGTCCGATAATTACCGGGGAATTCCCTCACTGCGGGTGTCCCTACTTTTCCGGTAACCATCTTTCACCTATCTCTGGCAAGCCTATTCTACTGGCATGCCGGAATTCTATAACCGCAACTCTATTTTATATCCGTATTCGTTCATCTGCAGGCAAAATTTTAATAGTTTGCCAAGCCTATGCGTTTGTGCGTTGCTCGACGTGAAAACTTGCTCATCGGTCGGTATAACCAACGGCGATACTGAAATCATCGGTACTATCCGTTGAGCCATGTGTGGCTTGGAGGGGGTAATGTGCCGGTTTTGATGCCCCCAAGCCCCGCTGGATCCGCCGTTACGGGCAAGCAATGAACTGGTTTTCCCTCCTTATTATCCTTTGCTGGATTCTAGGAAGTTGTGCGGACGAGTAGCAAGAGCAGTCCTAAAAACAGTGGCTTTCGTGCTGTTGCTAGACGCGTTTATCGCGCATTTCACTGTTTGGCGGCCGCTCTTCTCGGGGTTGCGTTTTTAGAAGGTCGCCCCGCGAGGTCCTATCTCCCCAGCACGGCTTTTATTTCGATGAATTCTGAAATGCCTTCCTCACCCCATTCCCGTCCATTGCCGGATCTTTTGTATCCACCAAACGGTGCGTCGGTGGTGAAATTGGCACCCTGCACAAAGCACTGCCCCGCTTTAATTTTTCGGGCGATTGCCAAGGCAGACTCGCGATCCTTGGCAAAAACGGCAGAGGAAAGTCCGTAAACCGTATCGTTGGCTAGTTCGACGCCATGGCCTTCATCTCGAAAAGGAATCATGCAGATAACGGGCCCAAAAATTTCTTCTTGAGCAATGTTCATTTGATTATTCACATCCGCAAAAATTGTCGGTGCTAGATACGCGCCCTGCGTCAAGCCTGTGGGCATCTCCTCGCCACCAGTTACCAAGCGAGCCCCTTCTGCAATTCCTTTTCGAATGTAGTTGACCACGGTCGATTTTTGGGAAGCAGAACTGAGTGGCCCCATCGTTGTTTGGGGATCCAGTGGATCACCGACAATATTGTCCTCAGCAACTTGTTTGGCCATCGATACCGCCTCCTCGTAAACGGATTCGTCGACCAGTATACGTGTGAGCGCTGAACAGGTTTGCCCGGTATTCATCATCACATTCTGAACGCCATACTGAACCGCGGCAGCGAGGTCGGCATCTTTGGTAATGACCAACGGGGATTTTCCACCCAGTTCCAGACAAACGCGTTTGATGGTGGGAGCTGCCGACTCTGTGATTTGCACGCCCGCTCGTGTTGAACCGGTAAAGGAGACCATGTCAATTTCCGGATGTCCGCAAAGCACGGGGCCGACTTCGGGACCGATCCCTGTTAGCAGATTAAAAACCCCATCAGGGAGTCCGATTTTTTCAAAGACTTCGGCGACAATAAAATCCTGTAAAGGAGTTTGTTCGGCGGGTTTGGCGATCATCGTGCAACCGGCCGCTAGGGCTGGCGCTACTTTGCCAATCAGTATTGATAATGGGTAATTCCAGGGCGTGATTAACGTGCAAACGCCGACCGGCTCTTTCAGAACTTGGAACCCTTTTCGTTGTTCGATTTCCTCCATGGTCTTGGCTCGATCCGCATAAGCGCGAAATGCCTGAATCGATCCGAGTACCTGTAAGTTTGGGCAAATGTGGCGAGGGCACCCCATGGTGAGGGTAATCGCATCTGCTAATTCATCGGCGCGGTTGAGTAATTCATCTGCCGCTTTATGAATAAAGTCACTTCGTTCGTTCGCGGTGGTAGAAGACCATGCCGGAAACGCTGCTCGAGCCGATTCGATGGCACGCACGCAGTCGATTTCGTTAGCCAATGGAACTTCTGCACATACCTCGTCGGTGGCCGGGTTAATAATTTCATGAACTTGCGTACTGTCAGGGCTTACCCACAGACCATTGAGAAAAAATTTGTCATGCTTCTTCATGATGGATTCCTGTCCTGCTGAGCGGGATGCTTGAGTTCGATGAAGCGGCATCTTAAGGTGAAATGGCGAGACGAGAAACCTGCCATCGACTGATCTGGCCCCTTCGATTTACGGCCTTTGCCAATCGTGATTAATCTCAAATACGAATGATCCGAAGGCGTCCCCGGCATCGTCATTTCGGGTAGAGTGAACCCGCAGTCTCCAATGCGATTGGTTTTTTCACTTCAGACTTGCTGAAAGTCATCTGGATTCTTTACCTACCGAGTAGGCAAGCTAAGCGGCATCGCGTAAAGTTGCGATTGCATTGTTTATGCACCCGAAAT
>JAAEPL010000143.1 GCA_024232675.1 Planctomycetaceae bacterium | reverse complement strand
GTGGTACAACAGCTGTAGACACCGCAGTTGCCCGCAATGTAGCGCACTTAAATCAGAGCAGTGGCAACAACGCGTTGAAGCGCTGCTACTTCTGAGCAAACATCACCATTGGGTTTTCACCTTACCGCATGATTTACATGATATTTGGCGGCTTAATCGAGCATTCTGCCAACAACTACTGTTTACCTCGGTGAGAGAAACGCTGCAACAACTCAGTCGTGATCCTCGGTATTTAGCAGCGACTCCTGGGGTTATCTTAGCGCTGCATACGTGGGCAAGAAACCAGACCTTTCACCCTCATATTCACTGCGTGATCAGCCATGGAGGACTCGATAAATCAGGGGAATGGCAAACACCAAAACGAGCAAGCTTTTTACCTGCGAAAGTTATGATGATGATCTTTCGGGGGAAATACCTTGGGGGCATTAAAAAAGCCTTAGCGACCAATGAATTAGTCATCCCGACCGACGAACGTGAGCAAAGACTACTCAATTTGTGCAATAAGTTAGGGCGTCAAGATTGGGTGGTGTATTGTGCAAAGCCATATGAACATGGGCACGGGGTAGCTAAATATCTTGCGCGTTATATTCGTGGTGGTGCGATAAAAAATAGTCAACTACTTCATCTGGGGGATGCGCATATTAAAATTCGCTATAAGTCCCATCAAACGCAAAAAACGGAATACCTACAACTGACTCATGCGCAATTTATGCAACGGCTTTTGTCGCATATGGCACTGCCGAAAAAGCCCCACTACCAAATGGTGGGTCTATATCATGGGAAGTGCAGACAGAAACTCAATCAAGCGAGGGAAGCCTTAGGACAAGTTGCGGTGAATGAAGTACAGGTGTTGGACTGGCAAAGCTTCGTAAAGAGGCAAGGTGAATTTGCCAGTTGTAAACAATGTGGGAAGACCTTAAACCAATT
>JAAEPL010000142.1 GCA_024232675.1 Planctomycetaceae bacterium | reverse complement strand
CTGGTTTTCGTAAAGCGTGCTGAACTAATTCAATCGATCGGTACAACCGGCAAAGCATGTACGTTTCAGCATACTCGACCTAATCGGTTACCTTTTGCCAGCGGTTCAGCTTTACCATTCTCGGCGACGATAGCATTCCTGTACCGCAGTCAGCAGCAATCGTGAGCAGGGTTCAATCGAAATGCCAACCGTCAATAACAGTCGCCTCGATTCGTCGGATAACGAATTCGTTTTACCACCTGCCAAGGTGAAAACACCGAAGCCGGCCAAGAAGAAAACCTCTAAACGTGGGTCCAATCTTCAGACTCCCTTGGAAACTTATCTTCGTGAGATTAACGAAACGAGTCTTTTGACAGCTCAAGACGAGCAGGATTTGGCGAGGGCGATTGCCCAGGGTGATGTTCGTGCCCGCGATCGTATGGTGCGGGCCAATCTTCGATTGGTTGTCAATATTGCTCGTGGCTACACTGGCAAGGGGTTAGGGCTGCAGGATCTGATCGAAGAAGGCAATTTGGGTTTGATGAGAGCGGTCGAAGGGTTTGATCCCGACATGGGCACCCGGTTCAGTACTTATGCGAGTTATTGGATCAAGCAGTCAATAAAGCGGGCCCTGATAAATTCGGCCAAGACGATTCGAATTCCCGCTTACATGGTGGAGCTGCTGAGTAAATGGCGACGCGCCACAACTCGTTTGGTGGACGAGTTGGGCCGTAATCCTAATCCCGAGGAGGTCGCTCGCTTGTTGGGTTTGCCCAAGCGGAAACTGCCGATCATTAAGAAGGCCATACAGATCTACAATGCAGCGCCCCAGTCGGACCAATCGGATTCTGGTTGGTCGCTGGGCGAGATGGTGATTGATGATCGGATGCGTACGCCTGACGATGAGATGTTGGAATCGGATGTGCTGAAAAGCGTGATGGGGATGTTGCAGGATCTCGAACCACGCGAGGCAACGGTTCTACAGATGCGGTTCGGATTAGCAAATTCCGAACCCCACACCCTGAAAGAGATCGGCGAACAGTTAGGGTTAACGCGGGAACGTGTCCGCCAAATCGAAACCGAGGCGTTGCGGAAATTGGGGGATGGGTTGAGGGATCCCCGCGATTTGGAGATTAGCTACCCCTTCCGGTAGTGCCGCTTGATAGTTGTTGCCATTGCGAAGCCGAACCGGTGCCAGCCGGTTCGGCTTTTTGGGTTTGTGGGGGCTGAGCAGCCCAATTTTTGCCTAACCGCTAAGGATCTCGCAGTTGTTTTGGGCAATTCAGGCCTTTTCTTTGGCAATCGGCCCGGCGAATTTCCGGTTCGCTAGGTCTGCGATAGGGTTTCATGGCTGGCAAAGCCTGTCTCAGATCTCTATAATCCCGCATTAGCCCGTCCACTCGTTTTGACGGGTTTTTTTCGTTGGCACCTAGGACTTTTGGTTGAACCGAAAGCAACGAAGAATGACTACCGTGGAATCATCAATTGGAACCGCTCCGACCGGTGTAGCAGCCCAACGGATTTTGGTTTTGGACTTCGGTTCGCAGTACGCGCAACTGATCGCACGGCGTGTGCGCGAGCAAAACGTCTATTGCGAAATTGTCCGACACGACATTACGCCCGAGCGTATCGCCCAGCACAACCCTAACGGGCTGATCCTCTCGGGTGGCCCGTCCAGTGTGTACGCCGAGGGAGCTCCTTTGCCGCACCCCGGGATTTTCGAAATGGGAATCCCGATTTTAGGGATTTGCTATGGCATGCAGCTCATGTGTGAGGCTTTGGGGGGGAAGGTCGACAGCCATCCCGCTGGCGAATATGGACGGGCTATATGTAAAGTCACCCAAACCGATCCTTTGTTGAGTGGCTGGGAAACTGAATCTGAAGTCTGGATGAGTCACGGCGATCAGGTGCGAGCCATCTCAGACGTATTCATACCACTGGCCCAAACCAGCACCTGCCCGTTTGCCGCGGTGAAGCATCGCACGCTTCCCTTTTATGGTTTGCAATTCCACCCGGAAGTCACGCACACACCGCAAGGCGCTTTGCTGCTGGATAATTTTCTCAAGCAGGTTTGCCAATGCAGTGGCTCCTGGAATATCTCAGATTTCGCCAACTCTGAAATCGCCAGATTGCGCGAGGAGATTGGGGAATCACGGGTGATTTGCGGGTTGTCCGGAGGCGTCGATTCGGCCGTTGTGGCAGCCCTGCTGTACAAGGCCATTGGTCCGCAACTGACCTGTATTTTGGTGGACAATGGCTTGCTGAGGAAAAGTGAACAATCTTTGGTGGTGGAAGAGTTTACGAATCATTTCCAATCGGACTTACGTGTGATTGATGCGGAGGAACCATTCTTGGCAGCCTTGAAAGGCATTACCGAGCCGCAGGAAAAACGTCGTCGTATCGGACACACGTTTATCGAGTGCTTTAAGTCGGCAGCTGAAACCATAACGGACGCTAAGTATTTAGCCCAAGGGACGCTGTATCCGGACGTCATCGAAAGCGGAGCCGCTCCTGACGGTCCCGCAGCCACGATCAAGATCCATCACAACGTAGGTGGGTTGCCTGAGGAATTAGGGTTTGAACTGGTGGAGCCCTTGCGAGATTTGTTCAAGGACGAGGTGCGAAAACTGGGCCTCCAATTGGGACTGCCTGAGTCCATTGTTTGGCGGCATCCATTTCCGGGGCCTGGTTTGGCCGTGCGTTGTCTCGGCGAGGTTACCAAGGAACGTTTGGATGTGTTGAGAAATGCCGATGTCATTCTCTTGCAGGAGATTGAAAACGCGGGTCTTTATCGTGAAACGTCGCAGGTTTTTGTGGTTTTGCTACCCATCCAAAGTGTGGGTGTAATGGGTGACGAGCGAACCTATGAAAACGTTGCGGCTGTGCGTTGCGTTGATACGGACGATTTTATGACGGCGGATTGGTCGCGTTTGCCATATGACCTGCTTGCTACTATTTCGACGCGAATCATCAATGAAGTGGCTGGCATTAACCGGGTTTGCTACGACATCAGCAGCAAGCCCCCTGCAACGATCGAATGGGAATAATTGAATGAGCAAGCAATACATCTACACCATGACAGGGCTGGTCAAGAAGCACGGCCCACGCGTCGTTCTCAATGATATCTGGCTTTCGTTTTACCCTGGCGCCAAGATCGGTGTGCTGGGCCGAAATGGAGCAGGGAAAAGTACACTGCTGCGGATCATGGCCGGTTTGGACAATGACTTCGACGGCGAAGCCCGTTTGACCGATGGTTTCACCTGTGGCTACTTGCCGCAAGAACCCGAATTGGATCCCAATCTGGATGTCTGGGGAAATGTGCAGGAGTCGGTGGCCGATCGCCGCGCGTTGATCGACGAGTACAACAGTTTGGCGGCCAAGTGCGCCGAAGATCTCGCTCCCGACGCGATGCAAAAGGTATACGACCGGATGGCCAAGGTGCAGGATCAGATCGATGCCACGAATGCGTGGGAACTCGATCGTGAAATTGAGATTGCTTTCGACGTGATGAATCTGCCGGATCGCAATGCGGATGTCACCACACTTTCCGGTGGAGAAAAACGCCGTGTTGCGTTGTGCAAGCTGCTGATGCGAAAGCCGGATTTGTTACTTTTGGACGAACCCACTAACCACCTTGATGCCGATTCGGTTTTCTGGCTGGAAAGAACGTTGCAGAATTACCACGGTACCGTCGTCGCAATTACGCACGATCGGTATTTCTTGGATAACGTGGCTGGCTGGATTTTAGAACTGGATCGCGGTGCTGGGCATCCATTCGAAGGTAACTACTCATCTTGGTTGGAGCAAAAACAGGCTCGACTGGCGGTGGAAGAGAAACAAAATTTGGCCCGTCAAAAGACGTTGGCCAGAGAACTGGAATGGGTGCGTTTAGCACCCCGCGCTCGCCAAGCCAAAAGCAAGGCTCGGATTTCAGCCTACGAACGAATGGCTGCTGAGAGTTTTCAAGAGCAACAGGACGAGTTCGAAATACAGATTCCACCTGGCCAGCACCTAGGGGACCTTGTGATAAATGCCGATGGAATTTCCAAGGGATTTGGGGACCATCAGCTTATCGACAACTTGACCTTCCAATTACCTCCGGGAGGAATTGTTGGAATCATCGGAGCTAATGGAGCCGGTAAAACGACGCTGTTCAAAATGTTCAACGGACTCGAGCAACCTGATAGCGGTTCGTTACAGGTTGGTAAAACCGTTGAATTCGGCTACGTGGATCAATCTCGCGCTGCCTTGGATCCGCAGAAAACCGTGTTTGAGGAGATTTCCGGCGGGCATGATACCTTGGAGATGGGTGGGCGAAAGATTAACTCACGGGCCTACGTAAACCGCTTTAATTTCCGCGGTCCAGACCAGGAAAAGAAGGTCGGCGTACTTTCCGGTGGTGAGCGGAATAGGGTCCACCTAGCCAAGTTGTTACGCTGTGGTTCCAACGTGCTGCTGTTAGATGAGCCGACTAACGATTTGGATGTTGATACCCTGCGGGCACTCGAGGAGGCCATCCTGAATTATGTGGGTTGTGTCGTCGTGATCAGCCATGATCGTTGGTTCCTAGACCGCGTGGCGACTCACATCTTGGCGTTCGAAGGTGATGCTTACGTTCACTGGTGCGAAGGTAATTACCAAACCTACGAGCAGCAACGGCGTGAAAGACTGGGTATCAAGGAAGGCGAACCCATTCGTTTTCGTTACAAAAAACTCATGCAAGGTTAAGCCCTTGCAGGATTCACTGTGAAAAAGAAAAAGGCGTTTGTTCGGTAGTCACCGGGCAAACGCCTTTTTTATTGACCTCAGGTCACGCGGCAGTAGCCGTTACGGATGGAGATTGCGGATAAGGAAATCCGTCATCAATTGATATAGGTGCAACCTTTGTTCGGGATCTCTTACCGCGTGGCGATTCTCCGGGTAGACCATTAATTCGAATTGTTTGCCGGCGGTTTGAAGTGCTTTGACAAACTGCAGCGTGTTGCCGAGGTGGACATTGTCGTCAATGGTGCCGTGAATCAAAAGTAATTGGCCTTGGAGATCGCCGGCTACAGGTAACACACTTGATTCGTCGTACCCCCGCGGGTTTGCCTGCGGGGTATCCATGTACCGTTCGGTGTAGATGGCGTCATAATTTCGCCAATCGGTGACGGGTGCCCCGGCGATTCCACAGGCGAATAATTTGCTGTGGGTTAAGGCGTAGGCAGTCATGTAGCCGCCGTAACTCCAACCCCAAAGCCCCAACCGTTCCCGGTCTGCCCAGGAGTGGTGATTGATCAACCAGTTGGTCGCCCATTCCACATCGGCTAATTCGCGGCGTGCTAAATCTTTGTAGATCGGCCAGACCTGATCCGCACTTCGATAAGAGCAGGATCGGTTATCAACGACAAAGACGACCATTCCCTGTTGTGCCAGATATTGATGCCAGAGGTAAGTTTGACCAGCGAAGCGATCTCGAACGCGGGGTGCCTGCGGGCCTCCGTAGACATGTACCACAACGGGATAGGTTTTTTGCGGGTCAAAGTTTTGCGGCTTAATCAACATCGCATCTAGCGAACTTACAAAATCCTCCTCTCCGATTGGGATTTGGATAAATTCCGGCGGTGAAATTGCGAGGTGTCTCAGCAGCTCGTCATTTTTAGGAATCACATTCCGTAAAAAACGTCCGTCCGCATCAAATAACAGGATCTCATCCTGAGAATGGGCCGTGCTATGTTCCGCCAAAAACCACTGATGGGTAGGGTTGAACTTGACGCTGAAGGAGCCCGGCATGTCAACCAATTTGGAGACTTCGGAGCCATCCATTTTCGCTCGCATGGGGACAACACGCGTTGGTGTGTCAGGTGTACCCGTGAAGTAGGCGTATCCTTTGGCCTCATCGAACCCCAAAAGTTCCCGGACTTCCCAATCGCCCGTGGTTAGTTTCGCAAGTTCCGTTCCCGTTTTGGCATGTCGATAAATTGCGTTGTAACCACTGCGGGGGCTAAGCCAAAGGAAAGAACCATCGCTTAGAAAGAGTGGGTCCCCGGGCGAGGTGATCCATGCCGGGGTTTCATCGCGAAATACGACACTCATTTCGCCGGTGTCTGCTTGAACTCGACTAAGGTCTAACCAAGATTGAATTCGATTTTGAATCTGCACCAGAAGCGAAACGCTGTCCGGTTCCCAGGTCACTCGTGAAATCAGCAATTCGTTAAGTGGTTCGTTGCTGACTTCTGGAAGTTTGGCCCAACAAGTCGTGGTTTTTGCAAGGTTGTAGATGCCTAAATCGACCGTCGGTAAAGGGTCGCCAGCTTTCGGATAGGCGGTTACTTCAAGTCGCGAACGGACCGGGATGTGATCGGTGACTGTAAAAGGGTGGACGGCTGACTCGTCGATTTTAAGGAAAGCCAAAGCGCTGCCATCGGGGGCCCACCAAAACGCTTTGAAATTGCCTCTGCCGTACAGTTCCTCTTGATAAACCCAATCTAATTTACCATTTAACAAAGTTGCCGTGCCGTCACTCGTGATCTGAATGGGCGGCGAGTCGATGTCCTTCAGGAGCAGCAAATTATTGGCTTGTACAAAGGCAACTTGATCGCCGGCGGGATTCAAATCAGCTAATTCGGCGTTGGCAGCGTCGTCACCCAGACGGACTGCTTTTTGTTTTGCGGAATCGTAAACGAAGGTTTTGCCGTCGTGATTAAGCAGGAATAATTTCTGATCAGCGCCGCGTAACTCGATGCCGTCGCTTAACAGTTGGGAGATCTGGGCGCGGTCCGGTCCACCAATGGGTTTCATGGCACTCGCCACGTCGGCAACATCAAAAGGCAAAGCCAGACGATTTTCACTGCCCGATGCAGCGTCAATTGATAATCGGCGACCATTCTTCTCCACAGAGTAGGAAGAACCATCGGCAAGCCATTGAACCTGTCCCAATGACAAATCACCTAACGGTAATTTGTTGGGTCCAAAAATATCAGTAAGTTTTAGGGCGCGGCCGGGTTGGATTTCGTTCACGGGATGCGAGCTGTATTGGTTGTTTTCAATGCGGTAAATAGGGTAGTCGTCCCCGACCGAAAGCCAAGGATCGAGGAAATTCCAGGTGACGAATCCCTCGTTGGTTTCCGGTTCCAGTACGTAGGATACCAGTCTGCCGAGTGGTTGTCGGGTAGAGACAATAAAACTGCCTCCGGGAATATCCACGTCTTCCAGATCGGCCGCGACTTCGAGTCTCACCATGTTGTGTTTCTGAAAGGGTCTTGGTGAGCGATCGATGGCAGAAATCTTATAGGCACGCCCTTTTAGTGACGGGTCTGCTGCGGCTGCGTCTGCCAATTGCTCAATTTCGATACCGTGCATTCGTAAACGCTCGGCCAGGAAGCTCATTTCAGCCGGAAATGCATAGGCGGTCGGCATGGTAACCGTCGTGGTGGGGCGGTAGTCGCCGAAGAACGTGACTTCATAGTCTTTCTTCTGTTCACCCTCGTAACCCCTAATCACGTACTTGTCAGGGAAGGCCGCCATTTGGGAATCCAGGTGGACGAGTTCCTCTGTTTTCGGGACGGGTAGATCCAGCAGATCTTTGACGTCGTCAGCATGGTCTCGGACATGCTCAACACATTCTTTGACAAACGCATCCGTAGCCTTGATGCGATCTTTGTACGTGGCGTATGAATAAGCCTCCGATAAGATCCCCAGTCGTCCCCGCAAACCAACATATTCAGTGCTGTAACGAGGTTCATGCCCGTACGTTGACCAACGTGAATTGTCACGTGAGAAATTTCCGTAATAGAAAGTCAGGATGTCCTTGTCTTCCAGTTTTTGAGTGACCTGAGGCATCATGTTATTTCGCAGGTAATCACGAATCACCTGAGGCGAGGTCGGGTTGTGTGGAATGTCGTATGTCAAAAGATATTGGTGACGTGATCCGTTGGTAGTGTGGCAGTCAATGAAGAGATGCGGATTGAAATCATCAATCAACTTGACGAGTGACCTTGCCTCGGGCGATTCCAGTTTGACGAAGTCTCGATTGAGATCCAATTGCATCGCGTTTTCGCGTTGTCCCATACCTTTGCTCGGTCCCACTTGTCCGGGGCGTTGGTTGAGTCCCACTCGTTCGTTGGCGTCAACGTTATAGTTAGGCGCAATTAAAATGACACAATCTGACAGCCAGGGGTGGTTCGGGTTCAATGCCAGTTCTCGTAACATTGCTAACAAGGCTTCTTTGCCGGCACATTCGCCGCTGTGGATATTGCCCAGCAGTAAAATCCTTAAGCGTGGATCCGGGTTGGGCCCTGCCTCCGCCGTTTCCATTGAGAAAGGTGGGTTGGCGATTAGAGTTCCCACCATCGCGCGGCCCTCGACAGACTTCCCGAAATCAATACGTGTCACGTGCTCAGCGGCCGCACATTGATCGACAAAATTCAAAACGTCCGAATAATTACTAGTCTCCGTGAAGTCGCTGCGCTCAGCAATTGTTTGCAGGTCCTTGAGGGGCTGTTGCCAGGGACTTGCCGACACGTTGTTGGGATTTCCTAGGTAAGTAAAAGCAAGCAGCAGCGCCGCCATCCGCACGTTGCAGCATAGAGAGGCAAGGTTTTTGAGCGGTTGGCAATGAGTACGGTTAAATGGCATGATGAATGAAATCAATGAATGGCACAGGTATCGAATACGGTAAAAGATGAATATAGTCTGTAGAGCGGGTTTAAGACTACGATTATCGTGAACGGTTTTGCGATGAAATCAAGATTCTCAATAAGATAATACGGATCTTCGATGGTGGTTTCATGGAATTTAAGGAAGGTAAACGAAGCGTGTTGCAGCAGGGTAGCGGTTGGGAGATGCGGATCAGGATCGGGGCTTTGACTTGCGGAACTGCCGTACTGTTGGGCGCCTTTGGGGCTCATGCCCTGAAGGACGTATTGCCGCAGTGGTACGAAGCCGCGCGAGCAATCGAAAAACTTGATTCTTGGAAAACGGCCGTTCTCTATCAAATGATTCATGGATTAGCGCTAATCCTTGTCGGTCTGTTGCTGCGAGACGTTACCAGTAAGGCGTTGCGTATCTCTAGTTTTGCGTTCCTCGCCGGCATACTGCTTTTTAGCGGGGACCTGTATCTCTGGGTGCTGACCGATATAAAAATCTTCGCCATCATCGTTCCGTTGGGGGGCGTGTCTTTCGTTCTCGGTTGGGTGTGCCTATTCATCTCTCCGCTGAACGCCGCTAAACACCCAAAACAGGGAACAGCCTGATGAATGTTGGTTATTGCACAAACGTTCATAGTGGAGTCAGTTTTGAACAAGCACTTACAAATTTAAAGACGTTTGCGGTACCCGTGAAGCAAGCAATCTGTCCTGATCAAGCGATGGGAATCGGATTGTGGTTTTCTAATGAGGCCGTGAGTGTTGCCTTACAAGACGGGAATTGGCAAAGATTAAAGCAGTTTTTGGATGACAGCGGCTTGGTGGCACACACCTTTAACGCGTTTCCGTTTACCGATTTTCATCAACCCGTCGTGAAGCGGCAGGTCTATCTACCGGATTGGACCAGCGATGCTCGTGCGCGGTACACGATGGACGTAGCGAGATTGCAAGCCTTGCTTTTACCTCCAGACAGCATTGGTACGATCTCCACAGTGCCTTTGGGTTGGGCAGCCCGAGACGAGCCTGTTTCATTGGAAAGATGTGCCTCGCAACTGAATCAGTGTGCTCAGCAACTGCAGGCGATCGAGCAAACGTCAGGTGTGCAAATACGTCTATGCTTGGAGCCAGAACCGGGGTGTGTTCTACAAACAAGTGATCAGGTAGTGGAGTTTTTTAATCGCTATTTATTTTCCGGAGTAGAATCCGATAGGCATCGTTGTAGGTTGGGTGTCTGTCACGACGTCTGCCATGCTGCAGTCATGCAAGAATCTCAACAAGCAGTTTTGCAGCGATACCATGAAAATGGTATTTCGATTTCAAAAGTGCAAATATCATCGGCTCCCGAATTTCAACAGTCTGATCAAACTTTGACGGACGAGATTTTAAAGCCCTTTATTGAACCGCGTTACTTGCATCAGACGTCGCTTCAGAAGGGCGGCGAATTTCATTTTTTCGAGGACCTGCCGCGAGCATTAAAGCAATTTCCGTCCGGCCTTCCCGACTGTATTTGGCGAGTGCATTTTCATGTGCCAATTATGCTTGATGCGGTTGGCAGCATGGGCACGACACAAGGCGAAATTGAGAGCTGCTTAAAGTGGTTTTTGGACCACGAGTACGCGAGCCACTTTGAAGTCGAAACTTATGCTTGGGAGGTCTCGCCTGCGTCCGTGCGTGGAAGCAGTATGACTGACTCAATCATTGCCGAACTCCGTTGGCTGGGCGAACATTATCCAAACCTCAGCAGTCTAAACCGACTGGCGTAAATGCGGTTCCCCAGGCTAAAAGGTACGGGCTCGTGCGAATTCGCCCGTTTTTCGAACTTTTTGGACCCTCTTTCTATCCGCTCTTAAAAAAGACGGGAGCCTTTTCTGGGGTTTGGCTCGTTATTTATTAAGTGAATTCGACGTACCATTTGCTTAGCGGTTTTACGCGTCTCAGTGGTGGCTTAATCGTTGCGATTTGCAAAAACGGATTATCGCCTACAGCGTAAATCCAAGAAGCCTGAAATTCAGCGAGGGAAGCAGTTGAGCCCGAGTTACCACGGGGCGGCTGTTTAAAATACAGGACTAATCACCAGAGTCGAAAGTCTGAGAGATCATGAGAAAATCAAGTAAAGCCGAGCTCAATTTTGAGTTGCTGGAAACTCGCCGTGTATTGGCAGGTAACGTTCAGGCCTTCGTCGCCGATGGTGTGTTGGTGGTGATTGGTGATTCACAAGATAACCAGATTGAGATGAACCAAGACGCCGGCGGTAATTTTGTTGTCTCTGGCAATGAAACAACCGTCAACGGTTCCAGTCAGGCGAGCGTGTTTCCACGCAGTTTTCGACATGTAACTTTGGTCATGCACGGTGGGAATGACGAGGCTTCCGTTATCGGTCTTAATGTTCCCAGCAACTTTACCTTTCACGGTGGTACTGGCAACGACAGTTTGAAAACTCATGGGCTCAGGGCCTATCACTTTCATGCGGAAGGTCAGTCTGGAGATGACGCCTTCGATTTAACCCAAGCGATTTCCCGTTCGACATATTTGTACTTAGGGGTCGGAAACGATGTCGTGTTTGCGGAGGATGTTGCTTCGGGACGTAACTTCAAAGTTTTCGCGCATGGCGGTGATGACACCTTTGTTGCAAACAATTTGAACGTCGGCCGAAAACTCGAACTCAACATGGATGATGGTAACGATAGCGTATTGATGGATGGAAGTTTTCGAGCAGGTCGTCATGCGATAATCAATACTGCAGGCGGAGAGGATTTCATTGCACTGCTACCAAATGCGAATGGTGGGCGTGGAAGTTTTGGATCACGATTAGTGATTTCGGCGGGAGACGGGAATGATAACGTAGCTTTTGATCGAGGGTTGCAAGGTTCCGGTTCGGTTCGTGTCAACGGCGATGCCGGGGTGAACGCAATTCAGCGAGGCGGGGCCGGGATTAATGGGAATCGTATCTCAGGGTTTCAGATTGGTTCGGTCCAAAATTTAGACCTTCTGATTGATGCGGTCATGGAGCGTCTAGCGGAAGTCGGAATTGGCGAGATCGAAACGGAATTTGTGCCCTTGAGCGCCTCTGCCACGCCTTCGACGCTGATCATTCAAGAAAATGCCGGGCCCACTGCTGTCGACCCAGGGTTGAGTGTGCAAGGCTCGGAGGTTGTCACGATTGCAACCGTTTCCATCGGTGATTACGAAAGTAGTCAGGAGCGACTGACGTTCAGCAACACCGCAGCAATCACGGGCGTTTTTGATGCCTCATTGGGGATTATGACACTCAGCGGGACCGCATCGGCCAGCACTTTCCAGGCGGCTATTCGCTCAGTGCTTTACGAGAATGACAGCGAATCTCCGGTTACTACAACCCGTCGAATGACCATCGCTGTATTTACGGTCGATGAGACTGTAACCGTTTCCAGAGATTTTCAGGTTCTTGAGGCAAACGATTTTCCAGTTATTGAAACTAGCCGAGATTCGATAGTTGTCGAACCCGATGTACTGCCTGTCATTATCGACGGTGAGATTTCAATATCAGATAATGACGACACCACCTTGACCTCTGGGGTCATTTCGATCACTTCCGGTTTCCAAACCGGCGATGTGTTGGTCGCCCCACCCGTTTTAGGAATATCTGCCAAATACAATCCCCTGACTGGGGTAATGACGTTGGACGGAGAGGCTTTAGTCGAAGAGTGGCAGGTCTTGCTGCGTTCCATTTCCTTTAGTAACGATCAAGCAGTTGTGCCGGAAGGAGCCCGCGTCATCGAGTTCGTCGTCAGTGATGGTGTCGATTCGAATGCCGCAAGTACTCGAATAACCGTGCAAAACGAAGTCGTACCTAATGTCTTTACGATTTCAGAAGGTGCAGCCAACGGGACCGTGCTAGGCACCGTAACCACTGACGGTAATTTTGAGGACTTGGTGCTGTATCAATTTAACGATGTGGATGCTCCCACCGATGTCTTGCTTAACCCGGATGATCATCTGGGGGGAGACAGCGCGGCACCGATTGTTTTAATCGATTATCAGAGCTATCAATGCCCTGCTTGTAGCGCTAGTCATACCGTCCTTGCGGAAGTGGAGGAAATTTTTGGCAGCGATTTAGTCGTGGTGATCAGGCACCAGCCATTGGAGCAGTTCTTGCCCAATGCTCGAGCAGCAGCCATCGTAGCGGAGGCGGCTGGCCGGCAAGGTAAATTTGAAGAAATGACGGATCAGTTGATGGACAACCAAGCGGATTGGTCACCCGAATCCGACCCAACGGCAACATTTGAAGGGTACGCGGTTGGATTAGGCTTGGATCTGAATCAGTTCCGCAGTGATGTCGCTGACCCAGCGCTCGACGAGCGGGTTACCCGAGATCGTGACGAGGCGGAGGGTTTAGGGATCGTCAGTACGCCGTCGTTTATTCTGCAAAATGAACCCCTCGCAAACCCTGGCACCGTGGAAGGGTTTGAGCAAGCGATTAACGACCAATTAAGTGCTTTGACCAGCCCCGTCACCATCGATCGTCGGACAGGTCAAATCATACTCCGCGACAGCACCCTGTTAGACAACGCAAATGCACCTGAAATTACATTGGCGATCCTCGTCAAAGACAGTAACGGGAACGAGGAAGTGGTGACGGTCACTATCGAAGTAGAGCCGTAGTCAGTGGGGCACATATTCTTAGCTTGGGTTGAGATAGGGGAGTAGGTGGATGCCATCTACTCCCTTTGGCTTGCGCAAGACAGTGAGAGCCAGCCTAGCGGCCTTCGGGGAACGGCGGGCGTAAGGGCGGAAGCGCGTGAGGAGCCCTGTTTTTAATGGTGTTTGTCTTGCTGTAACGCACCATCAGCGGTGCCCAGTTCGTTTTGGTATTCATGCCGTTTCGGATTTCACATGCCATAACCGGGCTGATGGGTTTGTGCTGATTGCGCGGGGACCTGTTAAATAAAAGTGACTTGTTTCATCAGGAAGCTTTTAACAACAGGGGGAAGTTTGTCGATGCATTCTTCATACGAAGTACCGAAAGGTCGGATGCAGAAACCGATTCGTATATGCAGCGTGAATCGCGTTGCCCAATCGTTCCCTTCCCTAAAAATCAGGTTTGTTCGGAGGCTACCAACATGG
>JAAEPL010000141.1 GCA_024232675.1 Planctomycetaceae bacterium | reverse complement strand
GGATTCCACATCTTCCAACTCACGATTTACTTTTTGGTATTCGGATTGGGTGTCGTCCAAACGTTGATTGAGTTCAATCCTTGTTTTTTCGTGGCTCTCTTGTTCGCTCGAGAGATCCTCTTGAGCTTTGGCCAGCTGGACGTCTTTTTCTTCCAGCTGCTTGTTCTTATTGGTGATTTCCGTATCCAGCTTTTGCTTGGTTTCCTTCACGGTATTGGTCAGCACGGTTGTGTTGGCGTGTTGATCCGCGATGGCATTGGAGAAATCCTCAACCAGTTTTCGATAGGTGCGATCCGCGCCACCCTCACCCGAGGCGAGTTTCGCCATATCCGCGTTCCAGGTTTCCTTGACGCGTTGGGTCTGGTTGATCATGTCTTGTAGATTGGAGGCGACGAGATCGCTTTCGTAAGTTTCGATCTCATTGACCGCGATATCCTCGACCCCAAGCATCGCCATGTAGATACCTGCTTGTGCTTGGTAGCCATTGCTCTCTTTGGATGCTTTTAAGTATTGAGCCTGGAAGCTATCTCTCTGATCTTTAGCTTCTTGCGCACCTGCAAAGCCAAAGAATGTCGAGACCGCCAGAACGACGGATAACAACACAAGCAAAATGACGGCGATGAACAGACCTTGGTTCTCTCGAGTCGCCATGGAAAAATCTCCTGTCAGGCAATGCCCTACAACGCAATTAAATTGCGGATTGAATTAGTATCGATAAACGTGCAAAAGAAATTCGTGTTCAAGCGTAGGTCATGAACCGAATTCCACCTGAGCTGTGCAAAAATCGTAGGCTGGAAAGAGCTTGGATCAGGTTATTTCTCCCAGCATTAGATTTTAGATAGCCGTAAAAATAGTGTCAAACAAATTAAATGCGGAGTTTGGGAAGACTTTGCGGTCAGCCCGCTCAATCGGCAGAAGGGGCTTTTCCCTCTCCCAGTTACTCCGATAATACGGTTAAATCCGGTCTTCAGCTCGGCTGAGCCCAATATGGTGCCTTATGCTCCGCTGAAATCTTGATCATTTTATCAAGGCTATTGGGCGAATCGGTTCCCGGACCACTGTGACTTGACCACACGTGCGAAAAGTCGGGTGGTTCCTTCTTTCCCAACCCGTTGCATAATTTCGGTCACGGCTAGAACTCTCCCAAGCAGGAACCCCCCCATGGCTCGCAATTCCCGACAAAAGACCTTTTTCGATACCGATCCCCCCGAGCAGCCGTCGGAAAAGCCCCAATCGGTCCCGCCCTCCCCTGCTCCGGAGCAGCCACTGGATGAATCCACGGTGTACGTGATTGACGCGCATTCACTGATTTATCAGGTCTTTTTCGCGATGGGGGAAATGACTTCTCCAACCGGCCAGCCCGTTAATGCGGTGTACGGCTTCGTGCGAGACATGCTGGATATCATTGAAAAGAAAAAACCGGGCCATCTCATTTGCACCTTCGATCAAGGGTCGGTGACGTTTCGAAATGAGATGTATGCGGAATATAAAGCCCATCGGGATCCTATGCCCGACGACTTACGTAGTCAGATTCCCTTGATCCAAAAGATGTTGCACGCCTTGGGGATCCCTGTCCTTGGCGTCGATAATTTCGAGGCAGACGACCTGATGGCTACGTTAGCACGGAAGATTGAAGAACGCGGGGGGCGTTGCTACCTGGTGACCAACGACAAGGATTGTCGCCAGCTCATTACTGGGCGAGTCAAGCTTTTCAACATCCGTAAAAATCGGGTTTACGATGAAACCTCGCTCATGAATGACTGGGGGATTCGCCCTAACCAAGTCGTCGATTTCCAAGCGATGGTGGGAGACTCGGCGGACAATGTGCCGGGACTGCCCTCGGTGGGACCCAAGACGGCTCAGAAATACTTGGATCAATTCGGCTCGCTAGACGGCTTGCTTAACGGCGTTGATCAGCTGAAAAGCCAGAAACAGCAGGAGAAAATTCGGGCCAATGTTGAATTGGCACGCCTGAGCCGAGACTTAGTACGGTTGGACGATCAGGTGCCTATGGAGATTGATTGGGAACGCGCGCAGATTGGCAACATCGATGTTCAGGCAGCCGTTGATCTGTGTGATCAGTTTGGTTTCCGATCGCTGGCCAAACGTATTGGAGAAATGCCGATTGCTCAGGCCCCCGAGTCTTGGGAGACCGATTATCGCTTAGTCAAGGATTTAGAAGAACTGGCTGAATTAGTGCAAGAACTGGAGCAAATGCCCCGTTTTGCCATCGATACCGAGACCACCTCCACAAAACCTCGGCAAGCGGAATTGGTCGGTTTTTCTGTCGCTTGGGGGATAGGCCAAGCGGCCTACGTGCCGGTCATGGCACCCGCAGGGCAGATTTGCCTGGATGGAGAGCAGGCCCTGAATTTAATGCGGCCTTTACTCGAGAACCCGTCGATCGAAAAAATTGGCCAAAACTTGAAATACGACATGATCGTGCTGCGGCAACTGGATGTTGAGTTGCAGGGGCCGCTTTTCGATACCATGGTCGCGGACTATCTGCTGGATGCCGGCCAAAGAAATCACGGTATCGACGATTTGGCACGTCGATATTTGAATCACCGAACGATCAAAATTAAGGAGCTGATCGGGACGGGAAAAAACCAGCGGAAAATGAATGAGGTGGATGTGGAATTGGTGGCTCCTTATGCGGCCGAAGATGCTGACATCCCTTTTCGGTTGTATGAAATCTTACGCGAACGGCTGGATAAAGCTGAATTGCT
>JAAEPL010000140.1 GCA_024232675.1 Planctomycetaceae bacterium | reverse complement strand
TTTGCCGAGTTTACCGGTGCGGGCTAATTCGCAAGCGAAGGCGAAATGGGGCAAGTTGCGACGCTGAGTCCCAGCTTGAAATACCCGTGCGGTCCGTTGCATCGTGTCCGCCAGGATCAAGCTTTCCTGAATGTTTTTTGTGACAGGCTTTTCGCAGTACATGTCCTTGCCGGCTTTCGCTGCCGCCATCGCTGCGGTGGAATGCCAGTTGGGACCCGTGGCGATCAAGACCGCATCGATATCGTCCCGATCCAACAGGTCTCGAAAGTCACGGTAGGTGGCACAGTTATCGTTGCCGTATTTTTGATCGGCCATTTTTTTGACAGCCGTTCGGCGTTTCTGCTTGATATCGCAGACCGCCACGAATTGCACATCCGGTTGTTGCAGAAAACAGCCGAGATCGTAGGTGCCGCGGTTACCAATGCCGATCCCGCCCACCACGATGCGTTCACTGGGGGCCACGGTCCCATTCAATCCCAATGCTGATCCCGGAATGATGGTGGGCAGGGCCGCCGCTGTCGATGCAAGGGCTGTCGATTTCAAAAACTTACGACGGTTCAGCGGCTTGGTTTTTTTAGGCATGGCTCGTCTCTCAGCTAGCGCGGGTCAAAACAGGTTGTAACCTCAGTGTACTCCCACAATTTCGGTTTTGCCATCAGGCTGGCAACTCTTAGAAAACGATCTACGTTGGCTGGAGACGAGACGATCACAGTAAAACTTGGTCGTGATCGGGGATGCGTGCCGTTAAAAGCTAGCTCGCCTTTCGTTACCGCGACGAGTCTCGAGGCAGGTAATGTTTTCGGGTGGCTTGCGCAACAGGGATCCCCCCAAGTATTTTAAAAAGCCTTAAGGACATTGCGTTGCACCTCGGCGGCTGTTTCAACGCAGGTTTTCGAAACACCTTTTCGACTTTAAACGGAGTAAGATTTAACCGTCCGTCGGGGCTCTGTTTTTTGCCACTTGCCGTGTTTCTGGTGAAATTTTGGCTTCCTCCATCCACAGGTTGATATGTCCGTTCGGCGGCACGGGTTTACTGCGGTAATCGGGATGGGGGCCGAAATAGGTTGTGCGGTCTCGGAAATGCGTGTAACGCAGGAATCCGATAATCGAAATTGTGACCTTCCCACTTTCGAATTCGGGCAAGATGTCATCGTAAAGGTAGGCCCCACGAGTTCCCGTATATCGAAAAAATCCACCATTAGCCTGAGTGAGTAATTTCCCGTTAACGTAAATTGCAAAGCCTTCACCGGTGCGGTCGCAGCCTGCGCCACCGAGAATTAGTCGATAGACATGGCCCTCTTTGAGCGGCGGCACATCAAACGTCTGTTGCATTAAGAGGACTTCACTTTCCCAAAGTGTTTTTGGAATCTCACAGCACCCGCAAGCCGGAGCATTGCAACGCGGACGTAGGTGATCCAGTTTGCCACCCATTTGCCCAAACGGAGCCTGTCCTGTTTTCCAGCCCGCCGCGACCGGATCAAAATCTTTGGAGAACCAGTCCTCCATTCCATTTGGAAAAGTAATCTCGCGATAGCGATCGCTTTTTTCGAATGCCTGCTTTTCGGGTGGATCGAAACTGAAATAAGACCATTGAGCATCACGCATATGGGGAGCGAAGGTCTTCCAGTGGTAACCTTCGACACCTGCCATGTCGTAATAATCCATCAGGGTGTCAAGATCACCGCGAATATCTAGCGGGAGCTTAGCTGGCTGCTTGCCGGTCACAATTCCCGCGAGTGTGCCGCGCGCGTTGGGAGCAAAGGCGGCATCGAGAAAACTGGGGACCATTTCATTCATAATGATCGGCTTCAAGGCTTGTCCCATTTCACGATAGTAATCGGGTTGGTAATGGGGACCTCGCTTGTTGAAATTACCGGTAACCGCGTCGGAATAGATGGTCTCCACGTCGGGGCCTTGGGTTGCCTTAACCGGTACTTCCAGATCCTCGGCGTCATCACCGTGCAAGCGAATCATAGCCCGCCCCAATGTGTCACCGGTCAACACATAAGTCTCGGCATTGTGGTTGTAGTGATAGCCGGTGTTCGTAGGTGACTCGCCGCGATTACGCCAGAACTTGCGTGTATCTACGCTGGCTACTTTTCCGGCAAACTCGGGGTGTTGTTGGGGGTCACCTACGGCCATCTGAGCCTGCCAAGTCATGGCATGGCCGGGTTCCATATCCATTCCGTTGAAACCGACCGTCGCTACTACGACACGCAGGTCGGGCACATTAAATTCTTTGCGTAAGTCCTGAATTAAATTGACGAGGTGTCTTTCATATTCGGCTTTGGGGACGTTTTTATCTTTATGCCCTTGGAACCAAACAAAGCCGGCAATCTCGTAACCCTGACCGTGGTAATTGGGCACGATCTTGTCGATGTTTTCCAACGTGCTGCGAACTCCTTTGACCATCAGGTCGTATTCCAAGCCGCAGTATTCATTGGCCGCTTCCTCCTCTGTTTTCCCGCTGGAGGGTGGGCGGAAATCAAAGCTCAATGCGCGGTTTCCCATCGATGATTCGATCAGTAGAACGGGTTCTTTGTGGTAGTCGCCCATCACAAAACCAAAAGGGACTTCCGGGCCGATGAACCTGCCATTGGATGTGGTCGAAAGTGGGCCCCCACTGCCCCCTTCCTGTTTCGATATGCGTGTTTCCCAATAAGTCACGTCATCCCGAGTGATCCACTCGCCGGAGTCATCAGCGAACCAGGGGTATCTACCGGCTTCAATAAGAGAGGTCAGATCGCCTTTCCCCTGCAAATCGATATGTTTAAGCCAGAACGCGGCGGAGCCACCTTTCATGTAGGTGATTTTGATGGGGTACCGCTTGCCCTTTTCCAGCCTGACCGATTGGATGGCAGCAGGGGTGCTCTCTGTCTTGCGATAAACTTCTTGGCCGTCCAACGTGACGACCGCGTTCGCGCTGTCTCCGAAGCCTGTGTGAATTTCATGAGTACCGCTCATCGGAACGTCAATGTATGCCTCCACGACCACCGTGTGAGGGTCGGCGATGGACGGCAATTGTGTAGCGACGTCTCCTAAAGCGACCGTCGTTTCTTGAAGCGGTTTGAGTTGAGTGTAATCCGTGCCCGCCTGATAGGCTCCTTCGTATATGAAAGCCTTGGCTCCTTGAGGGGCCGCTGGGTCGGCGTTCTGAAAGATGCCATGCCGCAGCAGAGCCGAGTTGCCCACGGGCATGCGGCCCACTTTGATGTTGGGATCTGCCGAAAGGTAAATGCTTGGATAGACGGGTTGGGCACCCTGCAAATAGCCAAAGCCGACCATGTTGGATTGCCCTGCCAAAATGTAGACCTGGACCTTGTCGTCAGAGGAGGAACCTGTGGTCGACAGAGCCGGTGAAACGGGTTCCGCGGCGAAAGTGCTTAGAGTCCCTGAAAACGATAAGCCAATTACCAGAATAAAGATCCAGCTATGTCGAAACGCGGGCGTCGATTGTTTCCGGGGTGTCATCACGGCCTTGCTCTCTGTGGAATGTTTTTTGGCGGATTCGATCTATTGGTTGCTGTGCCCTTGGGGGCGATGCCCTTTTTATTTGAGTGGAGACAGTGTGAATGCTTTGATGCCAACCCCATACTGGGGCGGTTGGTCACGCCAAATTCGCAAGACGTTTTTTCCCTTTTTTAAAGTCAACGTAACGGACGAGGAGTCCTGCCAATCACCGGTGGTAAAAGGCAACACCAAAGTGACAGGAGTGGCTTCGTCGTTTACGGCCACGTTTAATTTTTGATCGTCATTGGATGTGACCACGTTGGCGGTTAATGCGTAATCACCGCCGTGCGGTGCATCGAATTCGTACTCCATGCGAGACTTCGTCCCTTGGCTGGGACCGGTAGGATCGATTTTCGGGCTGATCGCGTAATAGTTGCGAGCGTATTTGTCTGAGATTCGTTCGCAAACGTTGCCGTAGATATCGTAAAGCCCAAAGGGGTTAGGTTGTTTTTGTCCGACGGGATGGGATTTGCCCGCCGCGTTTTCTTTGAACCATGCATAGTCGGCGAGTACCGCTGGGTCCTCACCAAAGAACCATTTCGTGCCCGTGCCACCACGGCTGGCAAATTCCCATTCGGCTTCCGTGGGCAGGCGTACGTCGCGACCCGTTTGTTCCGCCAGCTTTCCACAAAAGGTTAACGCATCGGCCTCGCTGACATTATCCACTGGACAGTCGGGCGACTTGGTGGAACGACTTGGGTTGGCAGCCATGATGGCCTCGTACTGAGCTTGGGTGACCTCATGTTTTCCCAGGTAGAAGCCTCGGGTCAGTGTGACTTCGTGTTGGGGAACTTCGACGCAATCAAACCGGCCGTCGGTTTTGCGTTCGCCACCCATCTCGAATGTGCCGGGCGGAATGTAAACCAGTTCCATCGTGACCCCGTTACCTAGGTCGAGTAGTAATTCTTGTGAGGCTTCACCTTGATTGGCAGATACGGCTGCGCGGAGCCCCCAGTTTTCGTACCGTCCGTAACCTCCACTCAGCATGCGATTTCCTGAGTTGCAGGCATTGGCATCGCCCTTCCATGTACCACCTCGCATGATGGTTTTTCCCTGAGGAAAGAATCGTGGCAAGTAAACTTGCAAGCCACCGTTAAAACTATTCAGGGCTAACACTTCGCGTGTGTTACCCGTTGGCTTGCTGTAGGCGGCGGCAGGCAAGTTGATAACCCCGGCTCTATTGGTGGTGATTTTCTTGTCATCCGCAGTAACCGGTGAAGCGATAATGTTGTCAGCCGTGGTGGACTCGTTGGCTTCGCCGAGATCTTCGCCGAGCGCGTCGAGTGTTACGGCTTTAGCCTGTTCGATCACCGCCCGTTGTGTTTCTAACGAAACACGATTCCAGAATTCGGGGTTCTCTTCCGACTCTCCGTAAATCCTCTTTTCACCCATAACGTCGCCCGCCCATTGGGCTCGTTTCACTTTCATGAAGGCGTCTGCGTTGCGCCGCGCCTGTGTGGTGGCAAGAAAATCAACGTCGTTCTTATAACGAGTTTTGGTCCAACCACTCCCCCAACCACCGCCCAGATTGACGACCCAGCCATCGGGGGTCCAGTGTGCTAGAGCGCCGTGACCGCGACTGGGGCGGGCGATCGTCGGGACACCAAAGGAACGCAAGATAAACCGACCAAAGAATGCTCGGCGCCCGCAGACTCCCCCGTTCATCAAAATATTCTGGTACTTCTGTAATTCAGGTCGATCGTGTTTGACGTTTTCCGATCCGTATTTCACATCGGACCCCACGATGCTGACATAACGCCAGCCAAAATTTGGATTCGTAATGTGGTCGGGTCGGAAATTTCGCAGCATCTTGCGGCCCCATGCGAGAGTCTCTTCTGGCTCGTCACCGTTGACCACCATGCGGAGTTCCCATGGAGTCAGTTGGGCGAAGGCCGGGTCAAGTTCGCCGTCCAGAAAAGCTTGCTCGTAATGTTGAAACCGTTTGACGGGATCCACGGTATTGGCAGCATCCGTTTTCGCCGCGGGATTCACTTGGGTAATGGGTGTGGCATGTTCCAGGCTCACGGCCAAGGCCAAGCGATCAAGGATGTCGTGGTCGGTGCGTTGACGAACGGCTTGAATATCGTTGTAGATCTTTAAGGCGGCAGCGTATTGAGGGACCCCGAATCCCTGGCGGACGCGTGGTGCACTCGGTCCATCCGCCATGAGCATTTGCTTCATGAATGCGGTGTCGTTCAGCATGTTCCTTACAAGTGCTTGTTGTGGATCGCCTTGCTGAGCGAACGCTGCCAGACCTCGAGGAGTTGCTTCGGCGAGCACGACAAATGTCACCAGTTTGTCGTCAAGATCTCCTGTAGAAAGAAACAGGTTTAACGTCTCTGCGTTCGCGTTCGCCTTCGTTGGTAAAGCGGAGATCAGTTCTGCCCGTAACTGGTTTAGTTGAGCAGAGTATTGCTTCTCCAGTCTTTGACCTCTCTCAGAAAGCGGGGATGGAGTTTCCTGCGTTTGCGGTTTTGCGAGGGCTTCAGAGGTTCCCACAACCAGAGTAGATATTACTGCAACGATGGCGAAGGATAAGATCTTTCTCATCAACTGATTTCCTTTGCAATTGGTAACGCTGCTCCTCGGATTGCCGTAGGATGGGCGTTCTCAGCACGAATGGGTCCTCTGCTATGCTATTGGAAAAAACCGCTTGTTAATAGAGTTGCATTCAGAAACGAGTTAAACCGTTGTATCTGCAGTTTGAAACTTCCGAATCCCATGCAAACGAGCCACACTTGTCAAAAGAAAGCATGGCTGGCCGTGAGTTCTGATGTCGGAAAATATGGTTGCTGTCCCAGCGAATGCTTCCGTTGGAAACCAAGCTTTTTGTAACAAGGCAATCTGCATTACGTAGAGCGAGCGTGGTTTCACCGTTCCCAAGAAAATTTCTGTTTGAAATCGAATTCCTTGTGGATTTTATCCGCTTCGATAAAGGGTATTTTCCTCTTCTTGACGGACTTTTCAGGGAGTGCCAGCGTGCGTGTCGTTTGCATTTTGCCGTTTTGACGGTTTACGCTTTCGGGCATTATCCTGCCACCCACGGCTTCTTGCTCAAACTCATTGAAGCGTGGGGGTTGCTCCAAGGCGACCAAGGCATTTTGCAGACCGTTGTTGTGAGTCTGTCCTATCCGACGTAAAAATGAGGTATGTGGCTCGCCATGAATGCGTCATGGTCTCCCTGCGCCGTTTACCATTAAATCAAACACACGGAAGTTTCATGAGAAAAGTCATTGCAATCCAAGTCTTGATAGTCGCCTTTGCGAGTTTTCTGGTGGTCGAACAAGCATCTTCGGACGATCTCAAAAATATTTTGCAGAGCCAAAATAAATGGGAAGAGCTGAAAAAGGCACATGTTGGCGATTACCAATACGTCGTTAAGGAGGAAGGTTTTTCGCCCGAGAAAGCTCAGCCTCGTAAGCCGGATTTGCAACTGACGGCGGAGAACAACGGGCAGAATTTTCAGGTTCCCGTTGGCGGAATCATTGCGGTTCAACTTGAGGGTAATCGCACGACGGGGTTTAGCTGGAACAACGCGACGAAATCAAAAAACCTCGAATTGGTTGGCGATATCCAATACGCGGCCAAGGAATCTCTGCCGGGCAGTGGCGGTGTTGCGACGGCGACTTTTCGCGCTTCCAAGGTGGGTAAAGCAACGCTTGTTTTGGAGTACAAGCGAGTGTTCGAGAAAAAGCCCGCAGCGAAGACGTTTCAAATAACGGTCGAGGTCCAGGAACCGGGCTCGGAGGGCGAAGCCACGAAAACCTATCAATCACCTAACGGCAAAGAATTCCCCGCGTACTGGGGAGCACCACCGAAGATGCAAACCCGTGATTTGCGTCCGCTTCCGGGTGGTTACGGCAAAGGCAGTGGCACGCTGGCCAAGTGGATTCAAGCCAATCTCGATAACGAGTTGCAACTAACGGCGGAGAACAACGGGCAGAATTTTCAGGTTCCCGTTGGCGGAATCATAGCGGTTCAACTTGAAGGTAATCGCACGACGGGATTTAGCTGGAACAACGCGACGAAATCTAAAAATCTCGAATTGGTTGGCGATATCCAATACGCGGCCAAGGAATCGCTGCTGGGCAGTGGCGGTGTTGCGACGGCGACTTTTCGCGCTTCCAAGGTGGGTAAAGCAACGCTTGTTTTGGAGTACAAGCGAGTGTTCGAGAAAAAGCCCGCAGCGAAGACGTTTCAAATAACGGTCGAGGTCCAAGAACCTGGCTCGGAGGGCGAAGCCACGAAAACCTATCAATCACCTAACGGCAAAGAATTCCCTGCGCACTGGGGAGCGCCTCCGAAAATTCAAACTCGTGACTTGAGACCGCTTCCGGGTGGTTACGGCAAAGGCAGTGGCACGCTAGCCAAGTGGATTCAAGCCAATCTTGATGACGATGCAAAGGGTGGCAAACACGATAAATAAATTTCCACCCGTCGTGACAAGTGTTGACGGAGCCGCTTGCCATGGGGCAGCGGCAGTGTCAGCGGAGCCAGCAAGCAGGTGCCTAGCAAATCCAGTGCGTTATCGGGACGGTTTTCGATCGCGTTCCTCGGTTGAGGAGCTCCACGTTATTTTCCAGCGCCGGCCTACCGCCAGAAGTTCTTGCTGAAAAGGATTACATCCGATGAGCTTCCCCGATGATCCAGCGGACCAGCGCGGTGACTGTAAAACCGCCTAGCATGAAGAAAAAGCAATACGGGTTCCGGCAGTATTGGATCATCGGTGCACGATTCAATTCATGCAGAGTGGCCATGTAGAGGAAGGTGCCGGAGCCCATCGCAAAGATGCAGGCTTTGAAAATCGGTAGCCAATCCGGTTGAAGTTCTCTAGCGACGCCCCCTAGTAGAAGGCCGAGTGGAGTCATCACGGCAAATGCCAAAAACAGCAGCACTGCTTGGCGGTGCGTCAATGTGCTCCGAACCATGTTTAAGGCCAAGGCAAAGCCGGCGGTCCCTTTGTGCAAGATGATTGCAATGAAAATCAGATTGGCCTGCGCACCATCACTAACTCCCAAGGCGACTCCCAGGAAAAAAGAGGGAGCTGCGATCATTGCCGTCAGCAAAATTGGAATGATGGCCGGTGCCGGCTCGTTATGCGAAAAATCTAGTGACGTCGCTTTTTCATTAACCACCTGCCCCGCCAAATGCTCAATTGCCAACAATATCATGAAGGCCACAACGGCGATGATGGAACCGATCGGGTAATCAACGTTTGGCAGAGCCTGACGAAAAATCGAAAATGACGAAGGCAGCATCATCAATAGAGACAACGCCAGGAACACGCCGGAAGCAAACGCTTCACCACGCGGAAAACCATCCGAAGTTTGAACTTTTTCAGGTTTCAGCAGCGGCAGAAAGCCGCCGGCAATAGCGCTCAAAAGAATCACCACCAGATAAAAAATCTGGATACTAGATAACACGTCTTCTTCTCCCGCTGTTCTTGTAATTCATCACACAGTCAGGTGGAGGATAACTGCAATATCGCCTACCGTAAATGGCATCGCGGACGCTCAGGCGTGTGTTTTATTTTTGCTTATGCCTCGGCACTTTGGAAAAAAGCGACATCGACTGCACTCGTAGTCTGCATCACTTGTGGCTTGCCAAATTCCGAGCGGTAAGCATCCACGACTTTTTTAACGGCTTCGCGGTTGGCTTTCGTCTGCTCGTGTACTAAAACGACAACTTCGGTTTTTTGCCTCTCAATGCTCCCATCTGCATTCCTCATCTGCCCGTAAGCCGGATAAGCCGTCAGTCCCATGGGAAACTCTTTTGTGACAGTTTCCTTAAGGAACTCGTCAAACTGAGCAGCTGAGATCACACCGCCGCCAGGGATGTCCATGCCGAAGTAAATCGTTGTTTCAATCCAATCTCCAACCTTCTTTTCTGCCGTCATGTACGACTCCTCGTAATCATTAACACATA
>JAAEPL010000139.1 GCA_024232675.1 Planctomycetaceae bacterium | reverse complement strand
TACCGCATAAGCTGGAACGTTTTTATGACAGATGACGTAAGTCGTTTGCCTGCAAGGACTTAGGACTGGCGGGGCAGCCCGCCGCGACGTAAGTCGTTGGTATGAAAGGACTTATGACTATTTACTTTTTTTGGTGTTTTTTTACGGTTTTGCTATTGACAGAAGTTTTTGATAATTATTTTGAGAAAAGATGTAGAGCAGGGGTTGACATTGACGATATATATTGTATAATGGGGGAGTAACAACGAGTTACTTTTTTTCTTCCTGATCTTGAAAGGGTCTATCGTATGTCTAACATGCAAATTTCTGACGTTTCCGCTTCTGTCCGTTCAGCTTTCGACTTCGACGTTGACAAGTTCCCGCTATACGGTCCTGACAACATGCCCACGGACCAATACGGTCTATTCCGGTCTGACACCGGATTCATTGATGGGGTTAAGTCGATCTCATCCCGTTACGTTCCGCACTCCACCGATGACGTTTGTGCATTGGTTGAGGCCGCTGCCGATTCTCTGTTTGACGGGGAGGTTGAGTGCAAAACGCACTGGAACCGAGGACATTACGTTTCGATCAAGCCTACGCAAGATCGTCGCGTTTCGATCTACGGCACGAAGGATAACATCTTTCCCGCTGTAATCATTCGCGGTGGATTCGACGGCAAGGGGTTCCACGGTACTATGGGACTGTTCCGCGATGCTTGCCAAAACCTTGAGATGCTCCGCAAGGTAGCGGGTGCGAATGTGACGATTCGCCACAGCTCTGGGCTGCGTGATCGCATGAACTTCTTGGTGGATACCTTTGGGAATCTTCAAGAAGGTTGGGAGAACACCATTGCTGCTGTTAAGACGATGGAGGATCGTAAGGTCAACTTTGAGCAGTTCATCGGTGAAACTTTTGCTCCGAAGGCTCCGAGCGAATCAGACTTCGCGGCTTGCGAGGCTGATCCAAACCTCAAGATTCGTGCGGTTTCCGTTTGGAAGAAGCGAGTGGAGGCAATCACCAAGCGTGTAAAGCATGAACTCGCATCGACTCGTGATGTCGTTGTTCCTGCTGGCGATGCTGTTGGTGAGGTTTCGGGTTGGCTGGCGTTCAATGCTGTTCAGGGATATGTTCAGCATGACGCACAAGCCAAGCAGGGACACAAGGGCGACTTTGCCCGCATCCTTCGGGCTAGTGTCGATTCCAACGTCAAACTCGCTGAGTCGCTGGCTCTGGGCGTTTAACGTGTGATGATACCCTTTCGAGTGCCCTGCCCCTTCGGGGGCGGGGCTTTTCTAGTCTAGGTTATTATCATGGGAATCGGTGAATATATTTTGGTTTTGTTGCTGCTTACGCTTTTCGTTAGTCTGATCTGCGGCGACTGATCATTCGGGGGTTGCTTGTCAACCCCTATTTTTTTATTTTTTGCAAATTGCCCTAAGTCGTTGGTACGAAAGGACTTAGGTCGGGCCGGGCCGCAAATATCGTGCCAAACCCTTACCAGCAAACAACTTACAACAATTCGTCATAAGTACATATAAGAATTTCCATAACCCTTTATATAGTAAGCACTTACGCTAAAGAACCCATTGACTTGTGTCGATCTATATGGTATAATGGTACTATGGTCTAGCTCCTGCCCTTTTGACCAGACTTGTCCTGACACCTTCGGTCAATCGCGATATGACGATACGTTTCCC
>JAAEPL010000138.1 GCA_024232675.1 Planctomycetaceae bacterium | reverse complement strand
GCGGAGGTGTTCGACGGCGGAGAATTGGCGGGCGCCTTGAAAAGAGATTCTGCACTGGATCAGCGACTCCGTATCTCTCCGGAAGACCTCACACCCGATGAGGCGACCTCAATTGCGTCAGAAGATTTCCCCAATGAAATGCAGATCGGTGATTTGCGGCTGCCTTTAGAATACAAATTCACGCCCGGAATTTTGGACGACGGCGTGAACATCAGAGTACCGTTGGAAGCGGTCGCGCAGATTCACGAAAACCATCTCGGTTGGTCCGTGCCCGGCCTGTTACCATCCCGCATCATTTCGCTCATCAGAAGCTTACCGAAATCTATCCGTCGCAATTTGGTACCGGCGCCGGAGACAGCTGCTGAGGTCGCGGAACGCATCGAATTTGGTGTGGGTGCCTTTTTCGATGTGATCGCCGACCAACTGAGCCGCGTCGCCGGCCAACGAATTCGCCCAGAAGAATTTAACCTGGCCAAGTTGGATGATGCCCAAAAAATCAACATTCAGGTTTGCGATGAAACCGGCCAAGTAATCGCTCAGGCTCGCGACCTCAGCGAGTTACGAGCCCAGCTACCACAGTCAGCTCATGGAGCTGCCATCGAAATTGCCAGCGACGATACCTGGAATCGCGATGCCATCTCCGCTTGGGACTGGGACGAGTTTCCCAAGCAAATCGTGACCAAACGAGGCGTGGCTGACGTGCCTCTTTTCCCCACGATTGTCGACACCGGTTCCACCGTCAATTTGCGACTCTTTGATGATCCCGAACGATCCAGGCGGCTGACCCGGCAAGGACTGGCTACCCTGTTTCGATTGGCGAATCGCAAAATCATAAAATCACAGGTCAACTGGCTCCCCGACCTAGACCGCTTATCCATGACCGCTTCTCAAATTCTTGATTCCTCGGACGTTTTAAGAGCAGATCTGGCCCAATTAATCTCCTTGCTGGCGTTCGTGGAAAGGAAACCCGTTCCGCGGACGCGCGACGATTTCGAAATGCGGCAGGATAACGCGTTAGAGAAAATTGGTGTCGCGGCTCAAAAAATTGCCCCCTGGTTAAAGAATTGGTTGGGCGAATGTCAGCAATGTCTTTTGCAATTGAATGCCTTGCCGGAACAATTCCAACACGCCCACGACGATCTACAACGTCAGCTTTCTCATCTATTTCAAGAAGGGTTCTTAACGGCCACACCATGGCGCTGGCTCGAACATTATCCCAGATACTTGAAAGGTATCCTGCTCCGTCTAGATCGCATGAAAAGCGGGGCTTTAGATAAAGATCGTCAACAGACTGCCGAATTGTCGGCTCTCTACGAACAATTTGAAACGCGTCAGGAAGAAATTAACCAGGTGGGATCATTCGATAGTGAATTGGATCAGTACGGGTGGATGCTACAAGAATATCGCGTCTCATTATTTGCGCAAAAATTAGGCACCAGCGAAACGGTATCGCCACAGCGATTGGAAAAGCAGTGGAAAAAGGTCACCTCCTGACAAAGCTCATGCAAATCATGAGTATGACAGGCCTGCGCGACCAGCATCGAGCCGTGTCTCTGCAGCAATTGACCGTGCGCCCTTACAACGCCGTTTCGTTGCGGATTACCTTTTATTCCGATTAGAATAATAATTGTTTGAAACAGCGGACGCTCGCTCGATGCCAAGCCGCGAATGTTTTCTTTTTCGGTAAACCAACTTAGCCACTTTTAAGCCCGCGTTGAGTGTACGCTGTACTGCAAATGGATTCTAAAATGCGCTGTTTGATTTTTTTCTGGTTCCTCTCTTGTATGACACAAGTCACGCTTGCCCAGCCTCAGGACGAGAGCCGTGATATACGTTGGCAGGTGCAACAACACGATTCCGCTGCAAGCTTTCGTGGCGTCGATGTCACGCCAGACGGACAGGTGGCCTGGGTCAGTGGTAGTGATGGAACCGTCCTGCGTAGCGAGGATCGCGGCAAGACATGGTCTGACGTCAGTCCACCCGCAGCGGATAAATTTGATTTCCGCGACATCCACGGCTTCCCTGACGGTGATCAGGCAGTTGCCATGGCGGTTGGATCGCCAGCCCGTATTTATCGAGCGACCCAACAGGGGCGTAACTGGGAACTCGTTTACGAAGATACTCGCCCCGAAATATTCCTAGACGCCATGGCGTTTTGGACGGATCTAGAGGGAATCGCGTTTGGTGATCCCATCGACGGAAAAGTCGTAATTTTGCGGACCCATGACGGTGGTAAATCATGGGCTGAAATACCACGCGATAAACAACCCAAATCACTTGCCGGCGAAGGCGGTTTTGCCGCCAGCGGAACCTGTCTTTGCCTCGTCGGTGAACAGACCGTGCTAATCGGATTGGGCGGGGCCCGACAATCAAATGATCCTTCCGCAGCTCGGATTTTAATCTCGCGAGATCGAGGTAGCACATGGCAAGCCACCACCGCTCCTTTGAAAGCAGGTGCGGCCAGCGGTATTTTTTCCATCGCGTTTGCTGACAACAAGCAGGGCGTGGCCGTCGGTGGAACTTACGACCAACCTGAAATTACCACGGACAATTTCGCCATCACGGCCGATGGCGGGACAACCTGGAACCGACCCACGTCCACGCCCCGAGGTTACCGATCGTGTGTGTTTGTTGTCCCCAGTCCAAGCGAAAGTGCCCCTGTCCGATACATTGCACTTGGTAAAACAGGCAGTGATTACTCCGTCGATCTGGGCAAGACCTGGAAATCACTTTCCGATCAAGGGTTTTATGCGGCTAGCGCGAGCGACTCGGGCGGAACTGTGATCGCCGTCGGTAGCGAAGGTCGAATTGGCGTTTTGCCGGCTCAAGATCTACCGTCGAACTGATTTCGCCACCATCAATTGTCGACGGTTTGTAGAATCGCAGCGTCCTTTCGGTATTCATGGATATCGCATTCATGCCTGCGCGCTGAAGCAGCAAACGCATTCTCGATAAAAATATCCGTGGCACGTGCCTCACCGAGGGAGTCACGAATCAGTTAATTATTCTGAGGAATAATCAGCTCCAGAATTGCACCCGGCTGACCTGCAGGCAGATTCCCTATTCGCAATTGCCCGCCCAGCGACTTAGCCATGCGACGGCAAAGTGCTAACCCCAAACCGACACCTTGCGCCGTGTTGGCAGCTTCCATATCTGATTTATGAAAGGGTCGGAACAAACGACTGCGATCCTTCGCAGGAATTCCCGGACCAAAATCTCTGACCGATAACAACATCTGCTTCTCGCCCAACTTCTGCGCTGACAGGACAATCTGACGGTTATCGGCCGTGGCGGCATATTTGCAAGCATTATCAACCAGATTGAACAGGATCTGCTCGATCGCGGCCGGATCTGTCCACAACTCCTGTTGCTTCATCTGGTCGGTTATTTCCTGCACCAATTCCATATTAGAAAGCTCAACGTGTGTTTCTAGACGCTCAACAAACCGCACCAGGATTGATTCGAGCGTAGCACGTTCCAGTCGGGTTTTTTGCCGGGATCGTTCCAATCTGGCGAACTGCAAAACATTTTCTACCAAGTGCGACAAACGCTCCGCTTCAACTTTCAAGGTTTGTGCGTATTGCTGTTGCCTTTCCGCGGGAACCATTTTCTCGGCTAACATTTCTGCGTACATCCGAAAAGTTGTTAACGGAGTGCGAAGTTCATGGCTTACCGCTGAAACAAACGCCTCTCGTCGCTCACTCAACTGCAACAACCCTCTTAACAGGATACCGCCGCCAATCGCAGCAAAAGCCAATCCGAGCCAGGCGAACCATAGCGAGCTGCGAAAAACGTTTGTTTGAGAGGTCGCAACTCCCTCTAAATTATCGCTTCCGTTTTCTAAATCTAAAGTTTCTATCAGCTTCGATCGGTCAATGACTAACTGCACCGGTAACGTTGCCAAGGCTTGTCCGACAGCAATTTGAGCTGGGTCTAAGATAGGCTCAAATTGCACTTCCGGTAAAATATCTTCTACCATTTCCGTTAAAGCAGTTTGCAATTTTTGCCAATTCATCCAACAGCCTTGCACCAGCGGTTCGTTATTTCTTTTTACTCGCCTCACCAATAACAAATGGTCGTTCAGCCACACTGGCTGCATCACGCCTTCCTGAATCGATTCGACGCGTCGCGAATCGGACGGAACGGATGTGTTGGGGAGCCGATTCTGTTGCCATTCTGATAGAGCGTTACTTGCGTATTGTTGCCGCTGTGAAAACTCATCTTCACTGCGTGCTACATTTCGACTTTGCTGAACCATCTGTTTCTGAATTCCATCCGATTGATAGCCCCGCGAGGTTTGCTGTTCTAATTGTTCCATGTCATTGACGATTTCCACCGGCGGTACTGGCGATTTCTCCAACAACACCTGCTCGTCCGATCCCGTAGCGCTTAAATCCCCCGCGGGTACGGTAACGCCGCCCCGCGATACGGTTTGTTTTGGCGACGACAACAATTCTGAGGAACACGACGATGACAAGAATCCGTAATCACTGATCTCCTCGAATTGTTCTTTCAGCAAATTATTGGAGTCCCAATCTAAGTTAAAACGTCCTAACTGGCCTGCCTGGCTAAGCTCGCTTTTCGTCGGTAATTGGGGTGAAGTAACGCTGTTATTTCGATCAACTTCGAAATGAAGTTTTACGTATGGGAAATCTTGATAGAGCAGGGGAGAGGCGATGCACAGAGCGGAATCCATTGACTTGGTTTTTTTCGAGATCGATTCCAACTCATTTTTCGGTATCGTTTCATTGAAAAACGCTTGATACCAATACCATGGCCGAGTTGACTCGCGAGCTATCAAGTTGGTTAAAAAACCGTCCATCCGCCACAGTGCGCTACTAACGCGTTCCTGCAATTCTGCTTCTCGTCTGGCCAATTCTGTTTGAATGCGGTCGGTCTCACGAGCTTTCTCTAAATTTAGGCTCTGCGCGCTAAACCAGACCATGGCGGGAATCACCATTAAGAGACAGCCGAAGTACAGCGACCAGATTTGCCAAGGTTTTTTCATAATTTGAATTGATCCCCTACCGCTTTTTTAACTGCATTGGGATGACTGTTGGGAGGACCCTTAGAACTAGGCGGTGGTCTGGTTTGCAAACATGTAACCCTTACCGCGCACAGTCAACAAAATCTGTGGGGTTCCTGATTCATCCCTAAGTTTTTCCCGCAGCCGCGCAATGTGCATGTCGATCGTTCGGGTGGAAACTCCCTGAGGACTGATTCGCCAAACATTTGACAGCAGCTCTTGCCGAGACACGGCCCGCCCGCGATTATTCACGAGATATCGTATTAGCTCTGTTTCACGTTCACTCAATTCCGCGCGTTGCCGATCATCGAATCGCAACTCGCGTCGCTCAAAATCCACAACGCCACCTGGGATGCAGACTTCATTCATATCACTGGGCCGCGCGGGGCAACGTCTCAACACTGCTTCCACACGGGCTAAGAGCTCTTTGATACTAAAAGGTTTTACTACGTAGTCGTCCGCTCCATTTTTTAGCCCCTCAACCCGATCAGCCTCGCCACCCTTGGCGGTTAAAATGATCACCGGTTGGGTAGGCCGTACTTTTCGCACCGATCGTAGAATCTCGATGCCTGGGACGCCCGGTAACGCTAGATCGAGCAGTAAAAGATCGTAATCACAGTTCGTTGCTTTTTTCAAACCCGTGTCGCCGTCGGCCGCCTCCCGAACTTGGAAGCCGTGGTATTGCAGCGCATCCACAATGCCTTGACGGATGGCATTATCATCTTCCACCGCAAGAATCGTCAGCTTAGAGTTCATTTCTCGGTTACGGGATAGACAGAAAGTTGGTTTTAGCCGCGGGACAGGCACGAACCCACCTTGCTTCATTAACGATCGAAGGTGGCTTCGACCCTGCTTCTATTTTATCCAATCATGAGGATTAGATTGTAACTCTCGTGTAACAAAGGCCGCTTAGTAACGCGCCCTCTACTCCCTAACCTATTCCCCAATAGGAACTTAGCCGCATTATCAGCGGATCGCATAAATCGGCAGCAGCGTTAGTCACGCTAGAACCATTGACTCATTTATCGCCGATCTTGGGGAAACTCCGTTTCTAATAGACTCATGATGCCAACGAATTTTGCGATTACCGCCCGCTGGCAACCCCGCGTGTCGATTAGTTATTTTTGAAGGCTGGATGATCCTTATCCCCCACCGATTCAATGTACATCAAAAGATCAAGAATTTCGTCTTTGCTGCAGGTATTCAATAAGCCTTGCGGCATCATAGAAATCTTCGATTCAATTTCTTCGTCGATATCATCGAGGGCTATGGTAACCGGTTCGCCATTGTCTAGTGGATTTGCTAGAAGTCGCAATTCGGTCGGCGTTCTTTCGGCAATCACACCGGTGCGCGTCCGTCCGTCAAGATCGAGAATAATCCACGAACGGTATTTCTCATCTATCGTCTCGGATGGTTGGACTAAACTTTTCAACAGGCCGGCGCGATCCATATCGCCTTTTGCAAACTTGGCTTTCAGGTCAAAAATATTAGGACCGACATCTCCCCCGTCGCTGTCGCCCACTCGATGACATTGAGCACAAGATAGTTCGGTGAACAGTGCGCGACCCTGTTCGAATGAACGACCAGAATCAGCACGCTCAAGATCTCCCAGCAACTCCTCCAATTTCCAATCCCGAACAAAGGGACGCATGGCAATTTCTGAATCCACCGTGGGTGCCAACGCCTCCATCGGCACACTTTCCAAATCCTCGACGACATGCATGACACCATACATCCGCCGCCAGTGACCGGGGTAAGTGCATACGTAAGGATATTCGCCCGGTTCGGACGGAGCGATAATATCCAATCGTTCCAACTGGCCTGGTTGCAACATTTTGGAGGCGTAAAGCACTTCCGACAGGTTCGGAACATAATGTCGCTCAATGGCATCCGATTCGGTGGCCATCAATTCTGCTGCAATCCCCACTTTGGCGTAGGATCCTGGCGTCGTAATTACCACATTGTGTGGCATGATATCGGTGTTATCCAAAATCAGCTGAAAGGGTTTTCCTGCTTCCACGAAAAACGTCGTGAGATCGTATTGCATTCGATGCGGCACCGGTCGCAGAACGACGACGTTGATTCCCAGATCATTTAATTGACTGCGGACCGCCTTGGCTTGCGCGGCCGGCATTGCCGTTGCTAATTTCTTCCCCAGGGAAATCTCATCGATAACATAAGGCATTGTTCGCTGCTTGGCTGACATTGAGCTAACCCGTTCAATGACGTTTTCGACAAGCGGCGTAACCTGGTCATTCACCCAACTCCGCTTTGGCAGACGTGCCATGCCTCGGATAGCATCCCCACGTGATCGGTTCGTAAGAATGAAATCGGCAAACGCATCAAAGGTTGAGGCCTCTCCGGGTACCAAGTGAATGGCGGCCGCGATCGCAGCGCTGCGAATATCAGAGCGAGGATCTCCCTGCAACGTCACTGCCGTATTGGATTTGGGTGCCGGAAGATTCTTTTTTTCAAATACCTTGTTACGGTTTTCACCCAAGATTTGCAACGTAAAACCATTTAGCCGTTGCCCCAAATTCCCTTCTGCACGGTTCCATATAATGACTTCATCAAGTGGCACCGTGGCACCCAAGTCCAGTTCCCACCAAGGGTTCCGCTCGGTCTCACGAGTATGCGTCTGTCCACCTGCGGCATAGGCGGGATTAGCATTACCGTCAATGGCTTTCACGGCTGCTCCGTCATGGCTGGTGCTGGATTGTGACGCCTTACCGCGGGCGGCGATATTTACGCCACCCGACATGACCTGCACCTCGGCCAGTGTCAAAATCTTTTTCTCACCCGGTATTTCGATGCGAATGAAGCGGCCCTTAGTCACTCCGTCGTCATCAATTTGTTGCTCGATTTCGGGCGGCAACTCATTCAAAAGTTTGGTCACTCGGGGAGCCAATGCTTTTTTAACTTCCGCTTCATCCACGAGTGCCAGAGCACTAACCAAATCGCGGAACTGGGCGGGTGATTTTAATGCTTTATCCCACAAACGATCGGCTGATTTCTCTGCGGCAATCAAGGTTGCAAAGGCCACCTGACGGGTAATGGGGCGTCGAGCGTTGGCCGCTAAATTATCCAGTTGATCGCGATACTTGCTTAAATCGATCCAGGGCGCGTTGCCGTGGACTCCCTTGCCGTCGCCATGGAGAAAAACATGAGTCAAATCACCGAGGATACTTTGGGCATTAGGCATATCACTCTTATCCACGCGCTCAATCGCAGACAGTAATTCCATATTTACGTCGGTGCCATTTTCTTTGGCGAGTCCTTCCGCGGCCTCGTAACGGAATTCATGTAAAATCCCCTCCCGACTTAACAGCTCCTCAAACACAGTTCGATTCCGCGGCATTTTGGAAATTTCTGCACTCGATAAATCAGCGATGATGAAACGCAAACCGACGGGATTATCCTCTGCGAATGGCTTACCCTCCGAGATATGCTTTTTCACCAACGGATTCATGACCCGCATCGTTTCGTTTAAGCAGTAGTTACTGAATTTATCTAAGGGATAATTCCGGGCTTGCAGAAGAACCTCCGCTGCCTCGACCGACGGCATGAAGCTAAGTGCTCGAATAGCCTCTAATCGAACACGCGGGTGTTGGTCGTTGATCTGAGTTTCCAATAGCGTTAATGCTTCGGGTACGGCGTCTCGGGTATAACAAAGAACCCGAGTGGCGGCGGCACGGGCGCGATGGTCATCGCATACCAGCAATTGCTTCAATAATGCGACATCCACTTGATTGTGTTGTTGGGTCATCCACAACGCTTCCAGTAGTTGATGCACATAATCTGGATCAGCCGGATCCAAGGCAGGCACCCACGCTGCGACCGCGGCCATGACATCTGCCGTATCCCGACCGCTTAGTTCTATTCGAGCGCGATATCGATTGCGAGCTTCAGAACTTTTCAATTGATCTAATAAAGCCGCAGGTGATAATTCAGTCAGATCGACTACTTTCGACAGGGGTCGATCTTTCTGCGTAATGCGATAGACCCGACCGTGAACCTTATCCCGATTAGGATCTCGCAGATTGTGTTGCATGTGGCCGATAATAGGGTTCTGCCAATCCAGCACATAGATCGCACCATCCGGTCCGACTTCGATATCTACAGGTCGGAAATTGGGGTCGCTCGATTTGATAATCGGCTTGACTTCTTCGCCCAAAAATCCGGAACCGTCATCTTTAACTTCGTATTGCAAGACTCCCTGGAAACCGATCACATTGACGATCAAGTAATTGCCTTGCAAAGCTTCGGGAAAATGCGCGCTCGAAAGGATCTCAGTGGCACCACACGGTCGCACCCATTGTTGAAAGAAGGGGAAGTAACGGCTGTGCTTTTGAGGATACTCAATATTCCCGGAAAAGGGTGCTGCGTAGTAGTTCACATTACCCGTACCATCGGTCACAAAGTCCTGCCCCCAATCATCAAAGACGTGGCCATGTGGGTTAGCGAAGCCGTAGCTCACATAGGCGTCCAGCTTGAAAGTTCGCGGTTCGAATCGATAGACTCCCCCGTTCACCACGCGAACTGCTTCGCGCCAAGGTGTTTCCATTTGCGTATGATGAAATGTGCCTTCTTGGAAATATAAAGCACCACCTGGTCCCATTACAAAACTATTTATCGAGTGATGAGTATCAGCAGAGTCAATCCCGTGTAGCAACCGAATTCGCACGTCCGCTACGTCATCCCCATCCGTGTCCTTTAAGAACAAGAGGTCAGGAACTTGGCCCACAATGACTCCGCCATTCCAAAACTCGAAACCCGTGGGATTGTGAAGTTTGTCCGCAAACACTTTCACGTCATCCGCTTTGCCATCATTGTCGGTGTCGCTGAGGATCAACAGTTTGTCGTTCATCTCCTCAACGATGGGTTGCCAGTGGGGATAGGTCGGCCAGGCTGCTACCCATAATCGTCCCTTGGTATCAAATGACATTTGCACGGGACTGGCTAACTCCGGAAATTCTTCCTCGGATGCAAACAAGTTGACTTCCATACCTTCGTGCACTTCTATTTTCTTTACGGCTTCCTCGCCCGAGAGAAAAACGTGACTGCCACCAGGCCCTTCGCCTGGCTTATTGGAAACGACGGGAATGAAGGGAGGCGCCTTTGAATCATCCACCTGATAATCTTTGCCAGTTGCCAATGCATGAACTTTTTTATCACGCTCGGCAGTCATAAAATCCAACACTTCCAGTTCGCGTTGGACAACCTCTCGGTTCGTCTGCCCATCCGTAAACCTCAGGTCGGCGCGGCCCCCGTATGTTGAGTAACCATCGGTGGTTCGGTAACGATGAAACCAATGCCAATTTTTATCTCTGACCGCATCCCTGACCTGAACCAATCTTCGGGGATTTCCAAAACTTTGATCTTCGCCGAACAGGCTTTTAAATATTATTTCAGCTACCAAAGCGTTGCCATTTTCATTGAGATGTACGCCATTGATGGTGTATTGGTCACCTGTTTTCCAAGCACGCGAAGTCGGTTCAAACAAATCCACAAAGGTCACATTATTTTGCTTGGCGATTCGCCGCATTGCATTGGTATACAATTGCAGACGTTGGTTGGTCTTGGCAAAATCAGGCAGGTTTGCATTTGCGACCGCGATTCCCTCCGACGCGTTCCGAGGCGTCTTTGCCTTCAAGTTTTCACAAGCCGTAGGTGAAAACAAAACCAATTGAGGAGCCGATTCACCATTGTATTTTTGAGCTTGCGTGTGCTTGATAAATTGCGTTAGCTCATCTTCAAAAGCAACCAGGCCCGCTTCGCCGGCAAAGGACTCGTTGTAACCAAAGAAGGCGAAAACCACGTCGGTCTTCAATTTGCTTAACCAGTCATCGGGACTCCCGAAACCACTACTCCGCAAACGCAAATTCGGTGTGTCAGCCGAAAACCCTAAATTGCGTATCACAAGCTCCTTTTGCAATGCATTTTGAAGCAAGGCTTCCATCCACGCATCGTGCTGCATCCTCTCGGCCAAGGTGTTGCCGATAATGGTGATGGCGTCACCCTGATTTAGATCCAAGCCTTGCTCTTGAGCGCGAGCGGATGCGGGGGCAAGAAAAGTAACGGCCAGAAAACCAAGGGTGGCCAAGCCATAACAAAAACGACTAAAGCGCGTGGGAGAGGTGTTTTTCATTAGGTCGCGAAAAAGTAAACAGAATGAAATATGTCTTACATAAATAGCCTAGCTAAACCGTGACCAAACTTGTAGCACCAAGCTCTAATGCAGCAAAACGAGGCGAACGTTTGCCGGTTGGGGAATTTCATTTCGCAGCCGGTTCGCATGGCTTGACCATAGAGCTTGCATAGAAATCTCCCGCAGTCAGAAAGGGTCTAGGGCTCGTTAAATTTTACCGTCCCTTAGCTGCCACCGCAAAATCCATTAGGTGGAATCGTTCTACGCCACGGGCGAATCTACCGCACGGGACCATGCAGCTTGCGTAGAGGAATTAACGTGGCTTTATTATTAGAATGTGTACTTCCACGAAAGATGGGCTTCGGTCTGCAGCCTCACGCTCGAAACACAAAAAAACCCCCCGCACCACAGGTACGGAGGGTAGGGTTCAAATCACTTGTTAAACGAATGTCCCGAATATGGGTACTATTCCTTAATAAGCGACATGAATTCTGCTCGCGTAGGTTGACTGGACTTGAATAAGCCTCTCAAGGCGCTGGTCACGGTGCGGCTGCCGGGTTTCTTAATCCCGCGAATGGACATACACGAGTGCTCGGCGCTAATGACGACGGCCACCCCTTTCGTTTGCAGATGTTCTTCAATGATCTCAGCGACCTTTTGTGTCATTCTCTCTTGAACTTGCGGCCGTCTGGCGACTTCCTCCACCACGCGAGCAAGTTTACTGAGGCCGGTAACCTTGCCATTTGGGATATAGGCAACGTGAGCCACACCGTTGAATGGCAACAAATGATGTTCACACATGCTGGTAAACGGAATATCACGCACCAGAACCATCTCGTCGTAGGCTTCTGGGAACACCACGCTGAGGTGTCTTTCCGGGTCCATATGCAAACCGGCAAACATTTCCATGTACATATGGGCAACACGGCGCGGTGTTTCTTTGAGGCCTGGGCGGTCGGGGTCTTCGCCCACGGCGACTAATATATTTCGTACGGCTTCTTTAATCGCCGGGACATCCACCAATTTTTCGAGTTCAGCGGGGTCGATTTCTTTTTGTATAGTACTCAAAGCAACACGCATTTTCGTTAGTGGTTTATCAGTTGATTCGGGAGTTAACCGGGAAAGCTTACATACCATAACACGCTGGTGCAAACTTTGATGTCAGTTTCTGGTAAGACACCGCTTTAAGATTTAGCAAGTTTATGAATATTTACAAACTTGGTTGTCAGGAGAAATCGCCTAAAGCTCATTTAGTCGTATTTCTTGGCAAGAAAACTCCATCGTGGTAACCTTGAATAGCGCGTTGATCTTGAGCTAACTCCAATCGTCGAAGTGCCAGCAAAGCGTATTCCATTTCCCATTCCATACCGAGAAAACGTCGCTCCAGTTTCTGAGCTACGACACACGTGCTGCCACTTCCAGTAAAAGGATCAAGCACCAAGTCTCCTTTCGCGGAACTCGCCAGAATTAACTTTGCTACCAACTTCTCACTTTTCTGAGTGGGATGATCTGTGTTTTCTGGCATCGACCAAAACGGGATTGAGATATCTGTCCACAAATTGGAGGGAAAGGTATCGCGATAGTTACCTGCTGCCGATTCTTGCCAATCCTTGGGGCGGCCCGCTTGATTTCGATAGGGGGCAATGACGCGGCGACGATGTCTGACTTCATCCACATTGAACACAAATTCTTGGCCCACCGTGCAAAACCAAATATCCTCAGAGTTATTCTTCCAATTCTGTTTCGCACCGCGCCCCTTTTCCCGTTCCCAAGTGATGCGATTTCGCACAAACAAATGACGGTTGGCGACCTCAAAAATCGAAACGCTGGTTAGCCAATCGCCACAAATATAAACCGTCGCATTCGGCTTCAACGCTGGCAGGAATGCCAGAAGAACCTTTTCGAGCCAAAGCGTGTACTCTTCAATGGGTTGTTTGCGAAATGCGCGGGCGCCAAATTTTCTTGACAAGTTGTAGGGCGGATCCAAAATCAGCAACCCCACCGTGGCCTCTGGCAGCTCGCTGGCCAGCTGCATGCAATCGCCACAGACCACTCCATCAGATCGCGTCGCTGAACCTATTTCTTGGGGCTTGAGAAGTTTGGGGGTCAGGCGTTGACGATCTGCATCAGACAGTTCGAGTGTCCGATTCCGAGGTGCCCTTTTTTTGGATGCACTTTTTTGTTGTTGCGGAGCGGATTCGGTCCGGCGTTCCATGACGATTACTTCCGTAGATAGCCTGATTTCTTCCTTCGCAAGCGTTTACAGCACCTTCACGGACGCGGCGGAATCCCTTTTGGTATACCACACGTGACAGACCGGTAACATGACTGCCGTCATGGCTTCCTTTTTAACAGACACCCCCTCTAACCACCTCGGACGGTGCCGAGACACGCCGTGGCGATCCCAGCAAGCCGCTCTGGGCAAACGATATTGGAAGCCGATTTATTGGTCAGGCAATTCACGACCACTAGTCCAAGGAACTCCCGCATCATCCATCGCCGTTTTTAATGCAGCGTAATCAACATCAAGAACAGCCTTCAGCCCATCCTTGACCTCGTTGAATTCAGCTTCGGCAATTTCGAATTGACGACGGTTGGTACCTGTAGGCCCGTAGGAATTTCGGAACGTACCAAACAAGGCGTTACTGATACGACTTGAAATCGAAGGGTAATCATTTTCGAAACGTTCGCCTCTCGTCGGATCGCCGCTGATTTTTTCTTTGGCGTCGATTAATTTGCGCTCCACCTCACGTGCCTGATCCAACAAAGCGATGGGTGTTCTGCCGTGAGTGAGGGCTGCCTTGGCTTGTTCAACATTTTCGATCGTCTCGTTGATGGTTGTCGATAAAGCAGAGACCGCTTGTTGCAATTTTGCTACCTGAGTTTGGTAATCCAAAATCTCTTGGCGATCGGTTGCCTTCAGCGTTGGTTCCATGATTGCTTCCACTTGGAATTCCACGGCATCGCCAATTTGTTGGGTTTTATCATCGACTCGCGACCAGGTAGTGACGCGGTAGGTCCCTGGGACGACTGAAGGCCCGAAGCCGCCGCGGCCCGTCGACGCGGAAAAGGGCGCGTATTGCAGATCCCAATTCACTCGGTGGGTGCCGGCGTTTGCTGATGTTGTCATGCGATCGACCACATTGCCGTTGGTATCTTCAATCTGAAAAACCAGAACCGGTTTTTCTTCCAAGGCTTCCTCGCGCAAAGCCTCCCAACCAGGATAGGGATTATCTTGGTCGGCCTTTTTATTCTTGGACTCCGATGCTAAGCGTTTTTGCTTAGCTGTTTTGAGGGAGTCTTTTAAGTGATAGGTAAACGTTGCTCCGTAAGGTGGATTTTCGGCGACGAAATAACTGTCACCTTGCCAACCTCGCAACCCGCCAAGTTTATCTTCGGGGTTGTACAACCAAGCCTTCTTGATTGGAAACATGTGAAATTCTTGTTCGACGGTCTGGCTCGTCATATCTCGTAACGGGGTGTAGTCATCGAGAACATAAAACCCGCGACCAAAGGTGGCGGCGACAACATCGTTTTCACGACGCTGAATTTCAATATCGCGAACCGGAATGCAGGGAATTCCTGCCATTTTGACCCAGTTTTCACCGCCGTTGATAGATGTAAATAAACCGTACTCCGTTCCTAAAAACAGCAGATTCGGTTGCTCATGATCTTGGTTAATCCGCCACGTAATGTGACGTTCCGGGAGGTCGCCGTTTAGCAAAGTCCAATGGCGACCACGGTCCGTGCTCTTGATAACGTAGGGCGAATAATCGCCGGTCTTGTGATGGTCGACACAGGCGTAAACCGTATTGGCATCAAAACGATCCGCTTTGATATCGTTAACGAAGAAAAACTCTGGCACGTCAAATATCTTATCCACCTTGCGCCAACTTTGGCCCCCATCTTCGGTCACCTGAATCAGACCGTCATCAGTTCCAACGTAGATTAATCCTTCTTCAACAGGTGATTCCGAAATCGACGTAATGTTTCCAAATTGGCTCATCGCCAAAAGATCCCAGGTAGCGTCGATGCTCCAAACACGACCCATAATGGGTTCTTTGAATCGGTCCAGGCCGCGGGAAAGATCGTCGCTAACCGTTGTCCAATTGTCGCCCCGATCATCACTTCGATGTAATTTTCTTGAGCCAAAGTAAAGACGTTTGTGATCGTGAGGACTGATATGAATGGGGGCGTCCCAGTTGAACCGCAAATTCATCTCCCCCTTTTCGGGTTGAGGTCGAATATCGACTGATTCACCTGTTTGACGATCGAACCTTCTTAAATAACCCTGCTGAGATTCACAGTAAATAACATTCGGATCCTTGGGATCAATGGCACAATCGTGCCCATCCCCGCCAATCGTAATTCGCCAGTCCCGATTGCTGATCCCGTTTCTTGAGAGAGTTCGGGAAGGACCGTATTGAGAGTTGTTATCTTGGGTACCGCCCACCACGTGATAGACAGGCCAATCGTAGTCGACGTCAACTTTATAGAACTGAGTTAACGGCAAGTTCTCTGTGAAGTCGTAGGTTTTCCCATAGTCATTAGACTGATATAGGCCACCGTCGCAGCCGACTAGCAGAAACTCTTTATCCGCGGGATGAAAGGCCACAGCATGGTTGTCGACATGTTTGTTTCGGTTACCGACACCTTCAAACGTTTTGCCACCGTCTTCGGACCGTCCAAGCACAACGTTGGCGTGATACAAGACGTCAAAGCGGTGGGGGTCGGCGTAGATTTCTTGATAGTAATGAGGACCCGTTCCACCAGCCACATAGTCACTTTGTTTGACCCAACTGGCCCCATGATCAGAAGATCGATAGAAGCCGCCATTGCCACGCCCAGGTAATTCAATTCCTGCATAAACAACGCTGGAGTCTTGCGGAGATACTGCCAAGCAAATCTTTCCTTTGTCTCCGCCCGGCAGACCACTTTTAAGTTCGCTCCAAGTGTCACCTCCATCCGTTGATTTATAAATTCCTGATTCGGGTCCACCATTCATCAAGGCCGCCACCGTACGATGTCTTTGGTGTAAAGCCGCATATAGTATTTGCGGATTTTCCGGGTCCATCACCAAATCAGTGGCTCCGGTCCAAGGGCCTCGAGAAAGCACCTGCGTCCATGTTTCGCCAGCGTCGGTGGATTTGTATATACCGCGTTGCCCGCCACTGCTCCATAAGGGTCCTTGAGACGCCACCCAAATCACGTTGGAATTCTTTGGGTGCACAACAATCTTTGCCAAGTGTTCAGATTCTTTAAGCCCCATATTCTTGAAGGACTTACCCGCGTCATGACTGACGTAGATCCCGTCACCGAACCCAATGTGTCGCCCCCCCACATTTTCTCCGGTGCCCAACCAAACGGTGTTACTGTTGCTTGGGTCAAGGGTCACGCAGCCCATGGAGTAGGATGAGTAATTGTCGAAAATGGGTTTCCAGGTCGTACCCGCGTTGGTCGTTTTCCACAGTCCGCCGGACGCGACCGCTACGTACCAAGTGTTGGGTTGATCCGGATTGATCGCTAAATCCGCGATGCGACCAGACATCAAAGCCGGACCAATGTTGCGAAATTTGAGTGCGCTGATTTGGCCGGGTTTGAGTTGTAACTCGACATCCCCAGTCGCAGCATCAGCGTCAACTGCCACGTCGTTTTTTGGCGGTTCTTGGCTAGCTGAGGCTTCTTGACCCAAGACGGCCGTGGGGACGAGAAAAACTAAGCTGAGACAAAGAAGGACGCCTATTTGAATGCGGTTCATCGCAGTATCCTGAACAACGGTGTAAATTTGAAATTGGGACACTTCCATTTTGAACATGACAAGAGGATTTGTCCATTAATTATAAAGGGTGCCTGAAAGACCGGTTTTCTTTCGGTTTTTTCATTCGCTGTTATCTCGCATTTGTAAGATCGAAGCCAAGTT
>JAAEPL010000137.1 GCA_024232675.1 Planctomycetaceae bacterium | reverse complement strand
CCATTACAAGTTACATTGCTACTGCTTAGGATACTTAGGCTTAGATCTGTTGCTTCTCCTACTATTGCTGTTGCTGTTGCTGTACATCCTAAGGAATCCGTGATTTCTACACTGTAGGTTCCCGCTCCTATGCTGTCTACTACTCCTGTGGTCGCTCCTGTACTCCATAGGTAACTATAGTCTGTACTTGCTGGAGTCCCGCCACTTGCTATGGCCGCTACTTCTCCACTTGTTGCTCCATTACATAAGGCGTCCGTGGTTTGTATGCTTACTTGTACAGGGCTTATTGGCTCTGCTATGCTAAAGCTTTGGCTTTGGCTACAGCCGGCTGCATCGGTTGCGGTTACGCTGTATAGGCCTGCGCTTAGGCTGCCTGTACTGTTGCCTGCTGTGCTATTGCTCCAAGCTATCGTGTAGTCGGGGGTGCCTCCTACAACTACGATTCCTGCTGTTCCATCATTGCCTCCATGACAGTTTACATCTGTTGTCGATATATTGTCTATGGTTAACGCACCAGGTGAACTTAGGCTAGTTGTTGCGCTGATTGTACAGCCATTGGCATCTGTTGCAGTTACTGTATAAGTGACATTCGCACTTAGGCCTGTAGCTGTGATTGTTGTTTGTCCATCACTCCACAGATAAGTATAACCTGGGCTGCCATCGGTTACTAATACCGTTGCTGTGCCATCTGAGCCACCATTACAGCTTACCTCTGTTGTAGTTGGTATGCTAATATTTAGGCTACTTGGCTCGCTTATGCTTACACTTGTATTTTCTGTACAACTGTTGGCGTCTGTTACGATCACCGTGTAGCTGTTGGCTGTTAGGCCGGTTGCGGTTTGGCTGGTTTGTCCTAATGGATCATTCCATAGGTAGGTATATGGTCCTGTCCCGCCTATTGGTGTTACGGTTGCTGTCCCACTTCCTAGTCCATTACAGGCTGCGGCTGTCGTACTCGTTGTTAAGCTTAAAGCTGTTGGTTCAGTGATGCTGTAGCTCATCTCCAGTTCACATCCGTTACCATCGGTGATGGTCATTGTATGATTACCTGCTGCAAAACCGTTAGCTGTTAGACCTGTTTGTCCATTGTTCCATAGAT
>JAAEPL010000136.1 GCA_024232675.1 Planctomycetaceae bacterium | reverse complement strand
GGGAGGTGCAGGAAGGCCCGGATCTAGGTAGATCATCGGGACATGGATGTTTGGGGTAGGGACATTTCGCGCAGTCGTGATGTCGTTCAGTACGGTGCGGATAATCTCTCCATCATTGTGGCTGATGAGGACTGCGGTCTTCGGATCTTTCCACCGTACATACGGACCGTCGTCAAAAACCCTACGATTGACTTCGTTGGTGGGCGAGGCTTGCTGAGCATGCAGGGCGGTTGACGTGCTCGCCGCCCAAGCGGCGACGCCGAGAATAAAGAGTGCGGTCCGAGTCATATTAATAATCTGGGGCAGGTTTCGAATGAGGATGCAACCAAGAGATGACGCAAAGAGTCAGTTAGATGCATTACCGCAACACTCTTTGTGCCGGCGAGATTGTATCAATCGCCAATAGGTTTTGCCAACAAACAGGTGGGCTTTTGTGAATAAGCCTGAAAAAATACGAGTTGTGTCGGTCATTTGAAATGGGCACGAATCAAAAACCGATTTTGCTTGCAATCGGTATTTCATTCCGTTTACGATAACAGCGTGAGTAAAGCTCCCGTCATCGTTATGGGGCGGAATGAACGGCGAATGGATGCCCGCTGTAAAATAAAGGAATGGGATAATGATTCATTACACCTGTGATCGATGCAAGAAAGTAATCAATACCGATTTGGATTTTCGGTACGAGGTCAACATTGTTACTCAAGTAGTACTGGACGCCCCCGAGTTGACCGGCGGTGAGGTTGAGCCTGATCACCTCAACGAGGTCGACGACATCTTACAACGCGTCGATGAAGCGGAATGCGAGCAGTTGTGTGAGGATCTTTATCAAGCCCGACGCTTTGATATGTGCACCAGTTGCTTCATTAAATACAAACAGAATCCGCTGGGAGAAACTCCCCAGCAGCAGGTAGAATTCAGCGAGAATTAGGTGAGCTGGCCTTCGCTTTCGCCTGCTTTCCTCGGGTATGGATCAAAAATCGCGGAGTTTTGAACTGCCGCCGCGTCCCCTCGTCTGACAGCCTTTCTGGATACCCAGCCATGAATACGGTAGGGATGTCGTAGTTGTCCCTTGAGGACGAAAAACAGGCTTGCTAGAATTCCCGGTCTCTTAAACACAAGCCCTTAATTAGAACCATTGAATATGAAAATTGCAGTCATTGCCGGAGACGGTACAGGCCCCGAGGTTACTTCTGAGGCTCTCAAGGTTCTAAAAGCCGCTTCAGAACTTGATGGTTTCACCTATGAACTGACCGACTTGGATTGGGGAAGCGAACGGTACATGAAGACGGGCGAAATTCTGCCCGAGGGTGCGGTTGAGACCCTGCAGGCGCATGACGCCATTTACTTGGGAGCCGTCGGGCATCCAGATGTAACGCCTGGACTGATTGAAAAAGGCCTGTTGTTGACATTGCGATTTAAGCTGGATCAATACATCAACCTGCGACCTGTCAAATTGTATCCCGGAGTGGAAACACCTTTGGCTGGTAAGGGACCGAAGGACATTGATTTTGTAGTTGTGCGAGAAAATACAGAGGACCTTTACGCCGGTATCGGTGGTTTTTTGAAAAAGGGCACCCCCGACGAAGTTGCGACGCAAACGGCCATTTATTCCCGCAAGGGCTGCGAACGCTGGTTACGCTGGGCGTTTGAGTACACGCAAAAGCGGAATAATCCCAAAGGGAAGCGTTTGACGTTAGTCGCAAAAAATAATGTGCTCACGTATGGGCACGATTTAGTGTGGCGGACGTTCCAGGAAGTGGCGGGTGACTATCCCGATGTCGAAGCAGATTACAACCACGTAGATGCCTGTTGCATGTGGATGGTGAAGAATCCTGAGTACTACGACGTGATTGCCACCACCAATATGTTCGGCGACATCATCACCGATTTGGGTGCGATCATTCAGGGAGGTATGGGGGTCGCAGCCGGAGGAAATATCAATCCTGATCAGGGCGGTACCAGCATGTACGAGTGCATGGGAGGAAGCGCCCCGAAGTACACGGGCCAAAATGTTATTAACCCGATCGCAGCTATTGGCGCTATGGCAATGCTGTTGGAGCACACAGGGCAACCCACATCGGGTAAACGCGTGATGGCTGCCATTCAGCATGTGACCGGAAGTAAGATGGAAAGTCAGGCAGCTGGGAAAATGGGTTTCAGTACGACCGAGGTCGGCGATTTGGTGGTCGATGCGATGGCCAATGAATCCGTAGAGGCGTAGAAGCTTAGTTGGGCTGACCGTGTGCTTTGACTACCCTCATTCCAATCTTTCGAACGGGAGAGAGTTATGCTGGATGAGCGTCAATTCGCGGAGCTTTTAAAACAGAGCGGGTTTACCACGGGGTGCTCGAAACGCGGGCGTCTCTTGCGTTTGGACGGTCGTGGTACGCTCGTTGATCTGAATAGTGATTGGCTAGAGCAGATCCTCCAGTGTTCGGCACTGCGAGAACTCTACCTGCCTCATGCCAAGGACATGCTGAATGGGCACGGGGCGGAACTGTTAGGTTTGGCAGCCCTCAAGGTGTTAGATCTTGAGGGGTCGGATTTTAACGATGATGCAGTGCTGCAATTGGTAGGGCACCCGAATTTACAGGTTCTGAATGTCCGTTCTACTCGAGTCACCGCTGATTGTGTGGCTGGACTTCGCAAGGTAATGATCGGGACCAGAATCATCTTTTAGGCAACTACAGCCTACTGTTTCTGGAATCTTCTTTTTTTTCTGAAAGATATCTCCACCTCCGAACATTTCTTTTCATTGAGGATAAGAAATTTGTGGGCTGTCTTTTCTGTGACATCCTACCTTGGTCACTAAAAAAGGAGCATCCTATGAGTTATCGAAAAATCAGTATCATGCTAAGCAGCGCGTTTTTGGTATTTGTGTGTTTGGCCGGCCAAATCAAAGCGCAGTCCGGAGGCATCGGCGGGGAGCAGCCTGTGCCCAAAACTCGTGTGGCCCCAGCCGTCGCTCCGCCGGGGTACGGGGTGCCACGCTTGGGCTTTATGGGGCAGATGATTTCGGGATACGGCATGCGCGTTTTACAGACTAATTACGGGTCACCCGCCGATAGAGCTGGTTTAGAACGAGGGGATATCATTCTAAGCATCAACGGGCGTCGCTTGCGAAACCGATTCGATTACGATGACGCCTTGCAACAAGCCGCTCTGTATAACTCTGGGTTTGTTTCGATGTCGGTACGAAATATTCGATTCGATTCTGGATTGTCGAGCAGAGAGTTTGTGCGTGTCTCGACTCGATTGATGGATTATGCCGTTCCCGCAATGGGCGATGCTCCCGTCATCGCAGCATATTCGAGAAAAGGGAAACGCGATGCTTCTCCCAAGGTTACCCGCAAAGCGCTGGTCCCGAAAAGTAAACAGCGTCGCGCCACTTCGAAAATAGATTTTGCCACGAAGACCCCTGTGGTACGGAAGAAGGGTGCTCGCAAAAGCGGGAAAAAATAAACCGTTTAAGCAGGACTCCTGTGGGAAAGCCAGTTCCCCCTCCACGAAACCCTATCTCGGGTTTCGTGGTTTTTTTACGCGTCAGCGTCAGCCAAGTTCCTCGGCTTTGGCTGGATTGAAACTGCGTTGGATTCGCAGGCAGTGCTTTACCTGCCGGGAAGCCCAAACCAATAGAATCAAGCCACCTAGGGCAATACAGCTGAGTACGGTAAGCGATCGTTCATCGGTGTCGTGATCAGATATCAAGACAATCCAGGCAATTGAGATAATCGGGATCGCCAATGCCAGAACATGGTAGAACCCGAACCATTTTGTGAAGCGGTTATGCTCTGAGGTCCAGTCAAGTTCGCCATCTTGCTCTAATGCCAATTTCAGTAAGCGAGGTTGCCAAAGATAAAGCGCGCATAGGGAAACCATCCAGAAGACATAAGCGCCTGTGATTAATCCGGCAATAAAATGGCTGCCCACGAAGTCAAAAATCATTTTGGGATTCAGTTCGAACCCGGACATCAAAAATATTGCTGGGAAAAGAATACCCGCAAGCGTCCATTCGACAACATTCATGATGGAAAGATAGTGACCTAGCCGAAGGTTTCGTTGAATGGCCTTGTTAACGAAAGACGTTGAGACGGATTGTCCGTGTTTCTGAGCATTCAAGCAGGCAGAAATGGGGCGCGTCAGCCAATAGATCAATCCGCCAGCAAGTGAAAAAAAACTGAGGTTGATAAATAACATGCTGTTTTGGAAAAGCGCCGATTTTCCATCCGCCCCTCGAGCTTCCTGGGGAACGGATATGTCGAGGTTGTACGTGGAAATGAACAAGACGGCAGCGGCGCTAATCCCCATGGTGATGAGACAAACCGTCCCATAGGGAGTCGCGTTAACAAACCGGTTGATCAACCCTTTATGAGGCTTAAATAGAGTCTTCTCATTGGGGTTGCAGGCCCATGTTAAATTTTGATGAAGGGCCTCACCATCAGGAAAGCGATCTGCGGGCTGCCCTGCTAAACATCGTTCAATACTGGAAACCAAGATGCTGGAGCAGTTTTTCACTTGCGCTTTCGCAGATGATGGCATGCCGCCGCGTCGGTTCTGGATCATCTTTTGCAGCGAGGCTGCCTGTGCCTTTGATGAGTCCGCGAAGGGGCGGCTGCCAGTGAGCAATTCGAAGAGCAATATGCCAACCGAAAAGATGTCACTTCGTCCGTCTAATTCGTCAGGCTTGCGTTGAGAGGCCGGATCGCAGGCTTCCAATTGTTCGGGTGACATGTAAGCCAATGAACCGCCGAAATAGGCGGCGGGAGAATCCTCTTCTAGTTTGGAGCAAAAACTAATGTTGAAATCAACCAACTTAACGTGGCCTTCGTTATCCAATAGCACATTGGCGGGCTTGAGGTCGCGGTGCAAAATGTTTTGTTCATGTGCGTAAGCGAGTGCCTGCGCGATCTCAGCACCAATTTGGCTGACCACTTGATCCCAACTTGAATTTAATAAACGGTATCGATGTTCTGATTGGATAGGGATCGTCTCACCCCG
>JAAEPL010000135.1 GCA_024232675.1 Planctomycetaceae bacterium | reverse complement strand
TTGATGCTGCCAGAGAGTTCTTGCAGTTTAGAAGCGACGTCAAAACCTTTGACTGCTTCGAAACGGAGTTCTTTAGTTTTGGAATCAACATCCACGGAATCTTTGTTGATTTGTGGGAGAGCTGTTAAGGCCGAACTGACCTGATTACGACAGCTACCTCACGACCAGTGCATGTTGGGGAGGCTGACTTTCGTAGCTACAAAACTGCCAGCGTCGGTCGAAGCGACAGGTGCTTCTGCGCTAGGTGTCGTAGAGGCGCCTTTGTCTTTGCCTTCAGTTTTGGCGTCGCCACCCTTTTTGTCGCCGCCCTTATCGCCAGCTTTTTCACCGCATCCAGCGAATGAAATCGCCGCGACCATCAAGATCGCAGGGAATAGTTTGAACAATTGTTTCATTTCTAGAACTCCAGAATTTAAGGATCAAAAGATGATGGATATCATCTGATTGTTTCGCTGTCGTCATTTTCGAGCACAAAGGACAGGTTTACAATAGATACCGGACCAGATTTGGCACGGAAGTCTCGTTTTCCCACGAATTTTCGGGAATTTTTATAACGTTTGACAAAAAACGACCTTTTGTTGGGGGTGTTTTCCGTGGAAAACCGGGTCATTTGTCATTTTGGCAAATTGTCTTACACTTCTTTTTTCAACTCATTCGCATCAAAGTTTTCTGGGAGCACTCCAACGATGAGCGATCCAACCGTCGGCGGTAAAGTCATTGTTATCGAAGAAACAAAGACCTACGGCCAAAAAGGTTTTCGAAAAAGGCTTGTTGTTTTGGAACAGGACAAAGGGCGATTCTCTAATTATGTCCCGATCGAATTCACGAATGACAATTGCGATAAGGTTGATGGTTTGAACGTCGGCGACGAAGTCGAGGTTGCCTACCGTCTGAATGGAAGAAAGTGGCAAAAAGATCCATCGGCCGAAGTCAAATATTTTGTGAACATTGAAGCTCTGAGTTATTCCGTAAAGGGAAGCAGTGGCTCCTCGGCAAGTACGGATACCGTCAATCGAGATCTCGACGAGGCCAACGCGGATTTAACGTACAGCGAAGAAGACATCCCCTTTTGAGTGTCTGACGCCGGCTTTAGAGAACTTTAAATCGACGCTCAATGATAGCGCGTCGTGGCATTGTCCAATGGAGGCGGGCAACCGGGAATGTTCGGCAAGGTTGAATTTCCGTTACCAACGGTTGAAAAGGTTGCGATTGAATACCATCTCGACTGGTTGTTCCGCCGGTTTGGGATCGAGCCGATTCAGAGACTGCCAACCCTGACTCCCGACTCGGACGAGTTGCAGCCCTTCTTCGCAGACAGCAGCATTGCTCGGAAAGGTTTGTTGGACTTCATTGCGTCTCAGTATCCCTTCGATTGTGACGGCTGCGAGATTGCGGTTTGGGATGGGCACGCAGCGCCGCCTTTGGAGCCTGATCTTGTGTTGCTGAGCCCGGAAGAGCATGAGCATCCTGTGGCGATGGTGAATCGCATGGCGACCCACTTAGCTCAAAGGTACATCGTTCGTTTGCCGCATACGGAATGGCAGTCAGCAGATTTCGCCATGCTATCCGAACTACTCGCGTTGTATTTCGGGTGGGGCATCTTTGGTGCCAATATGACTTTAATCACCAGCATGTATACGCATGGTGAATGGCATGAATGGAAACAGCAAAAGTATACCCAGATTGCGGCGCGACAATTCGGTGCTGCCTTGGCCTATCGATCCTGGCTGCGGAATGACCCGCAAGAAAAAAAACTTGATCGTTATCTTAGGCCCGACGCACAAGTTCCGTTTCGAAGAGCATTGAAGTATCTCCGTATTCGTGGGGATTCTTTATTTAACGCCACCAATCACTCATCCGTTTTTGTTGCCAAAAGCCTGCAGGAGCTCCAGCCATTTTTGTTTTCGACATCCGACAGTCAAACAACGGCAGCCTTAAGGCGGGTGGTGGAATTGGCCAAGCCCGGCGAGTTATTGGATGACGAGTCGGCCATGTTTTTATATCAAGGTCTTCCGGATTGGTTGAACAGTAGAGACCCTTCGATTCGCATTCTGGCTTGTCGCGTTGCCGACCGCTTTGGCAATGTGGAGGGGGAGGTTTTGCAATGCTTGAAGGATCGCTTATCGGATACGAATGCGGAAATTCGTCAGGAAGCGACGGCCAATATCGTTTATTTGGCTGCGCCCGGTCAGATTCAAGCTCGTGACCTTAGATGCTCTCTTAAGGATCATCATTTCGGTACGGTGAAGGCGGCTGTTCAAGGAATCGTCTATTTGCAACAGATTGAGGAGGAGTTGGTGCCTGATTTACTGCGATTGATTCGACGCGGCAGCAATGATGGTCAGGATGATAATGATCTGTGCTTTTTAGTGGCGGCCCTAGACACCGTCTGTTCCAATCCGGAGGAAAGACTAGCGGAGTTTTTGCGAGAGGATCCCGAGGAAATGGTCAACGTGACGGCACGCCTACGGGATTGGCGAGAGCTTTCGCAACAAATGGGAGATTGAAATTTAAGCAAGGCAAACGCTAAGGAACAGGGATGAGCGAACACGGGCAGCCGCTCAGTTGATTGCCTACAATGCATGCGAACGCTGAAAAACCTTTGCCTGATGTGCTAAGCTGTTCTCTCGTAAATCATCTGATCGTATCTACGCTTTTTTGCGGTATCGGAGTGCTTCATGCTTCCTTGCAT
>JAAEPL010000133.1 GCA_024232675.1 Planctomycetaceae bacterium | reverse complement strand
CGGACTCGCCATCGTGGGGGTCTTTTGGGCTACCGCTGCGGTAGCTCAGGAGCGAGCCAAACAGGAAGTGCCATTCCCCGGTTTCCCAGGGTTGGAGAAAAAAGCGAGTGGCGAATGGTGGGAAATCAAAAAAAGAAATTTGGTCGTGCCGCGAGACGAAGTCGTGGCGTTTGCTTTGTATACACACGACCAAGGCGTTCTCAAGTTGTCGGCACAACTGTACCCACTCAAACCGGACGAGGATAAAACGGTTCACCTTGATTTGGAGATGGATGGCCGTTGGCAGGAGGTTGATTCCCAAGAGGTTATTTTTCCGGGATGGAGCGCGCATTTTCGTATCCCTGATTGGGATAATTCCCAAGATGTGCGATATCGGGTTCGCCATGGCAAAGACGCTAAATTTGAGGGACTCGTTCGCAAAGATCCGATCGACAAAGATGTCATTGTGGTTGGTAACTTGTCCTGCAACTCGTCACGAACGCCCGGACCACGTCCACAGATCGTGGAAAACCTGAAAAAGCTTGATCCCGATTTGCTTTTCTTTGCCGGGGATCAGTCTTACCATCATAAGGAACATACCTTTGGCTGGATCGAGTGGGGGTTGCAGTTCCGCGACGTGTTGAAGGATCGACCAGTCGTGGCGATCCCTGATGATCACGACGTAGGCCAGGCCAATATCTGGGGCGAAAATGGCAAGCAGGCCACGAATTCTCAGGGTCCCAGTGGAGGATATTTTTATCATCCGGAATACGTCAACATGGTGCAACGTTGCCAAACATGGCACTTGCCGGACCCGTACGATGCAAATCCTGTGGAACGTGGAATCTCGGTCTATTACACTCGCTTGAGAGTGGGTGGGATTGATTTTGCTATTCTCGAGGATCGAAAATTCAAAAGCGGACCCGAGGGTAAGATTCCCAAAATGGGGCCCCGTCCTGACCATATCAACGACCCCGCCTATGACCGCGCGGCTGTCGACTTACCAGAATTGAGACTGCTGGGAGATCGCCAACTGAAATTTCTTGATTCGTGGAGTCAAGATTGGACAGGTGCCGAAATGAAATGTGCGCTTTCGCAAACGGCATTTTGCGGAGCGGTACATTTGCATGGGCGGCCAAGCAATCGTTTGCTCGCCGATCTCGACAGTAACGCGTGGCCACAACAAGGTCGCAACAAGGCATTGACCGAACTGCGAAAGTGTCGGGCGGTTCATTTATGCGGTGACCAACATCTATCGGTCGTGGTCAAGCACGGTATTGAAAATCCAGGAGACGGGCCCTTTGCCTTTACCAGCCCGGCAATTGTGAACACGATTTACGGGCGTTGGTGGCATCCAGAAAATGAACGACCTGGTACGCATCCGGTACCCGATTCGCCACTGCCTTGGACGGGCGATTATATCGACGGTCTGGGCAATCACATCCGCATGTTAGCCTATGCGAATCCCGAAAATCCTGCAGATGAATTGCAACGGGCGGACGGTTTTGGCATCGCTCGTTTTGATAAAAAAAATGGCACCGTTACTTTCGAGGCTTGGCCGCGATTCGCTACTGTTGATGATGGCAGTACGGCACAATTCCCGGGATGGCCGATCACCATCCCTATGCGAGAAAACGATGGCCGAGAGCCTTATGGCTATTTGGGCACGCTAAAGATTAACGGATTGGAGAATCCGGTTTGCCAAGTCAAAAACGTTGACACCGGTGAGATTGTTTACACCTTTCGAGCCAACACCAATCAACTTCAATTGCCTGTTTACCAACCCGGCAAGTACGACGTAATCATTGGCATGGATAAACCGGACATGAAGGTCGCAACCCTCGATCCCGACGCGGAAGGAGCCGAAAAATTGGTTATCACTAAAACCTATTCAGGTAAGTAATCCAGCATGCCACCGACGACAGAAAAATCAATAGTCGCTCAACGTTACCGGAGATACCGGCCAATCATCGACTTTATCTCGATGCGAGCACGATTTTCATTGTCGGAAATTAAGCAACATTTTAGCGACGAAAACCCGGCGTTAATCACACGCAGTGTCAACGAACTCATTGAGCAGGGTTGGTTGATTCAGGAAGCCGACTCCGCGGATGATTTTTTTTGGAATTCCAGTCGAGGAAGTTTTTCTGCAACTCGTTGGTTAGACGAAAAATTATTTGGCAGCCAAATCAAAACAACACCAAGAGATGAAAGGCCGCGTGAACGCCTGTTAAGACAAGGGGCCGAGCAACTGCGAACTTCCGAATTGTTGGCCATTCTAATTCGGTCGGGGCGGCCCGGCGAATCAGCAGTCATGGCGGGACAGAAGATCGCTACGCAGTTTCAAAATCGCATGGAGGACCTGGCAACCGCCGGTCGTGGCGAGTTGAAGTCGATCAGCGCGGCAGTGGCGGATGCGGCTTATTGCCAAATCATGGCGGGCATTGAATTAGGGCGGCGTATCTCTGCGCTCACGGAACAAACGGTAATTCGGCGGATATCGTCAACGACCGCGGCAATCGATTTTTGCCAAAAGCATTTCGCACGTCTGGCAACCGACGCACGCCAAGAAGAATTCCACATTATTACGCTGGATACCAAAAACCAGATCATCGATACGCACCAAATTACCATCGGTACCCTCGATGCCAGCCTCGTTCATCCACGAGAAGTCTTTCGCGCTGCTATCAAAGACGCGGCGGCATCGATCATTTTGGTGCATAATCACCCGTCGGGAGACCCCACACCGAGTCCCCAAGACCACGCGGTTACTCGCAGATTGGAGACGGCCGGTCAGACCTTGGGAATTGAGGTGCTCGATCACATTGTGCTGGGAAAATCAAACGCGGTAAGCATCCGAGACACCTGATCTTTTCGACGGATTTTCGTGTCTTCGGTCGCAGGTAGCTATCCGCGGTGGCCGCGGTTAAAAAAACCAAGACATTATACCGCCAAAATTTCCTCCCTGTCCGTATGCTGAAAGACAGGAGTTTAAGCCGCTGTTTTAGAGGCTCAATTGCCGACATCCAGCAGAATTTTGCGCCTAACTTGCAATTGTTGAGCAATCAATAAAAATGAAAGCTCAATTGGCTGCTAATCCGTAACAAGGATCTCATACCTTCGGGGACAAAAAGATGACAAAAAAAGAGACAGGGCCTTCGAAACTTCCAGCTCAAGATCAAAGTCGAAGAGGTTTTTTGAAAACCGGTGCGGCAGCGGGTGTTGCAGCGACTTCCATTCCGTATTTCAGTTGGACCAAGCCAGCCTTTGCAAACCTATCGAAAAATGACCGCCCGCAGATCGGTTGTATCGGTGTCGGAAGTATGGGCACCGGGGACGCTCGCGGCCATGCTAATTTTGGTGACATCGTCGCCGTCTGTGATGTCGACGAACGACATGCTAATCGAGCAAAAAACGACGATAAAATCGGCAAGGGCAAAGCAGACGCCTATGCGGATTATCGTAAAGTGCTCGAACGCGATGATATCGACGTGGTGAGTGTCGTCACACCGGATCATTGGCACGTTAAGATTTGTATCGAAGCACTCGAAGCGGGCAAGCATGTGTTTTGCCAAAAGCCGTTGACGTTGACGTTGGAAGAAAATCAATTAATTCGCAATGCCTGTAAAAAGCACAAAGACAAAGTGTTCTTTGTTGGGACCCAACAACGGGCGCGACGTGACTTGTTTTTGCGTGCCGTGAACATGGTGCAAAAAGGGTTTCTCGGAGACATCGAAAAAGTTACGGTCGGTATCAATGGCGGCGATGTAGGCGGTCCCTTCCCGGTGGCCGATGTGCCCAAGGAATTGGATTGGGAAATGTGGTTGGGACAGGCCCCACTCGTAGACTTCCGTGAAAAACGCTGTCATTACCAGTTCCGTTGGTGGTACGAATATTCGGGCGGTAAATTTACCGATTGGGGTGCTCACCACGTTGATATCGCGACTTGGGCGTTGGGTATGGACGGCGAGGGACAAGGTCCTGTCTCTATTGATGGGACGGATGCTAAGCACCCTGTAGACTTTAAGAATGGTTTTCCCGTTGTCGACGATTGTTACAACACGGCAAACGATTTCAACGTCGTATGCAAATTTGATAACGGGGTGGAAATGCACGTGACCAGTCGCGGCGACAACGGAATTAAATTCGACGGCACCAAGGGGCGGATGTTTGTGAACCGCGGTAAAATCGTCGGCAAGCCCGTGGAAGAAAACTGGGATGAAGGCCAGTTCACGGACGAAGATGTTCAGGCGCTTTATAAAGATAAGCCGCACGAAGGTCATAAAAATAATTTCTATCGTTGCATCTCGGAGGGTGGTTTGCCGGTATCCGACGTGTTCAGTCACGTTCAAGCCATGAATACCTGTCATCTGGCTGCCATTGCCGCCCGAATGAATCGAAAAATTGGTTGGGATCCCGTAAAGGAAATCATTGTGGGTGACGACCAAGCCGCTGCCATGTTCGCGAGGAAACCGCGAGCAGGTTTTGAGATTCCCAGAGTGGGTTAAGGGTCGCTCGACCATCCATGCACAACGCTTAGATATTTGAACTGGATCTTTAAGGATGCAAGTGAAATCTGTCTTTTTAGGAATATTGCTTATGGCCTGTTTGGGCCTAAGCAAGGATGTGGGAATTCAGGCAGCCGAAGTGGATGCCCTTGGAATTCAAGGCGAGTATTCGGGCGTTATGGCGGATCGTTCCCAGATGGCGGTGGGTGCTCAACTTATTGCCGTGGGAGACGATCAGTTTCGGCTGACCCTGTTCGAGGGAGGCTTGCCTGGTGCCAGTGGGTCCGCAGATTCCCCAAAATCGCGAGAAGAGTTCGGGCCAGCCAAGTTACAGAACGGCAAGCTTCTCTTTTCCAAAGGTAAGCGGCAGTTGGTTTATGAAAACCAAGGGATCCGACTGGAACAGGATGGCAAGCCAGCATGCGAATTGAAACGCGTGGTTCGAAAGAGCGTCACGCTCAATCAAAAGCCACCCGAGGGTGCTATCGTCTTGTTCGATGGAACCAATGGGGATCAATTCAAATTGCTGCGCGGCGAAGGCGATCCGATGATCGATGGAGAGTTACGACAGGGGATCACCAGTGAGGATGAATTTGCGGGCGATTTCACCCTTCACATCGAGTTTAAGCTCCCGTTCGAGCCGACAAAATCGGGTCAGGGTCGCGGTAACAGTGGGATCTACATGCAAGGTCGTTACGAAGTACAAATGCTGGATTCATTTGGTTTGACGGGCGAACAAAATGAGTGCGGTGGCATCTACAGCGTCAAAAAGCCCGACGTGAATATGTGTTATCCGCCCGAGTCGTGGCAAACCTACGACATCGATTTCCAATCCGCGAAATGGGATGGCGAAACGAAAACGGATAACGCTCGCATGACGGTGCGGCACAACGGTGTCGTGATTCACGACAATGTGGAGGTGCCCAAGACGACCACCGCTGCACCGCGAGGGGAATCTGCCGAACCAGGCTTCTTGTACCTGCAGGATCATGGCAGCCCGGTGCGTTATCGAAATATTTGGCTTTCGAAAAGATAAACAGGATGGAGTTAGGGATGAATCGGCCTCCCAGCATAACTTGGATTTCTTTTCCGACCGCGGTGCTTACCGTTTGCCTGACACTCGGATGGGCGACCGCTCAGGAAGAGGTGTTAACATCGGAAAACCTACCTGCGTGGCGCGAGCATCTGTTGCCGGCAGAAAGTGATTTGGTTTGGCAAAAGATACCTTGGTTGACCACATTGGCCGACGGGGTGGTGGCCGCCAACGCTGCGGATCGCCCGTTACTGCTGTGGGTTATGAATGGTCACCCCTTTGGCTGCACGTGAGGCAACGGTGTGGTGGGCCGGCGGACCATCTGGGCTAATGACGATGTGATTGAACTGTCGAAACAGTTTGTGGCGGCGACCGACGAAGTGTGGCGACTGCAGAATGGTGATGACCCAGAATGCAAGTACTTTCGAGAATTTGCGGAACAAGGTCATTACCGCGGAAAGGGATCGACACGACAAGGAACGTATATCTGTACGCCCAGCGGAATTTTGCTCGGTTCACTGAATTCACATAATGCCGATGCCGTACTCAAGATGATGCAGGCCGCACTTAAAAAATATGAGTCGCTGGAACCGAAGCAGCGTTTGTTAGCGGCCGGTGCTAAAATTTTGCCAGATCATCGTTGGGAAGCTAGTTATCAACCCGATGGCCTGGACTTAACCATGATCGCCCGCGACATGCCCGAATCCTGCGACCCCGAGGATTCTGCAGGCGCTGCTTGGAATCAAGATCGCATCTGGTTTTCCAAAGCCGAAACCCAAGAACTGCTAAAAGGCAATATTGGAAACCCTCAACCGGGCGACCAGTTTGATCTATCTCCCGTGTTTGTATCTCGATTAGCGCGTTTTAGTGTGATCGATACGGTGCGGGGGCAGACTAGTTGTTTTCAGCAAGACGAGGTAGCAGGCTCCCAGGTAAAGGCCACTGTCACTGCGGTTGAGGATGACCAAGTACACCTGCAGCTGCAGGGGCGAACGGTGGCGGAGTCATCGACGTCGCGAGGACGATCATTACCACATGGCATGCTGACAAAATTGCTAGGTACCGCGATTTATGATCGCCAGCTTGGTCGGTTCTCCAGTTTCGAGATGGTTGCCATCGGTGAACGTCAGGGACGCACTGTCTATAATGGACGACACCGCCAAGCTGATAAGTCAAACGTCGGTTTTGTGGTGCGACTCACTCCTCAGAATGCGCCCCTAATCGCCCCTACTTTCTTGTTCGCTTACGACGCGGACTGGGTCCAGCGCCCGGAATAGGTGAGCTTGAGCCCACAGTTTGAATGTTTTAGTGAATCCAAGCATCTCTGTGCGCAGGTATCTCAATCCCGGCAACAGATATGCCCCAGTCAGAATCATTCTTAACTATATTAGGAGGGGTCTAAGTACCCCGAGCGGCGCAGTGATTTGAAATGCTCGACGACCGCTCAGAATTGTCAAACAGGATCTACCGACAGCAGGACCACAAAATGACTTTGCAGTTTTTGAAATTTACACTGACGCTCGTTTGTCTTATGGGGACAGTCTGGTCGAGTGCTGATGCTCAGACCAAAACATGGGTCAGGTATCCGGCGATTTCTCCGGATGGATCTCAAATCGCCTTCTCATATCTCGGCGATATCTGGGCGGTTCCCAGCGAGGGCGGTTCGGCTCGCATGATTACATCTCATGAAGGCTTTGAGCGGTCCCCTGTTTGGTCTCCGGACGGTAAGACGATTGCCTTCATGGCTGACTGGAACGGCAGCGGAGATGTTTACCTGGCTCCTAATGCAGGCGGGCCACCCACGCGGCTGACGTATCACTCGGCGGCAGATGAACCGACCGCATTCACGCCTGACGGCAAGCAGGTGATGTTTACCAGTCGTCGGCAGGATCACCATAAAGCCATGATTGGCAGTGCCTCAATGGGCGAGTTGTATGCCGTCTCGGTGGAAGGTGGGCAGCCGCGCCAGGTGATGACAACGCCTGCCGAATATGCGAATTTCGATGCCGCAGGGAAACGTCTAGTCTTTCATGATTACAAAGGTTTTGAAGATACGTTTCGTAAACACCATACGTCTAGCGTCACCCGCGATATTTGGATGTATGAGCCAGCTCAAGAGAAATACACCAAGTTGTCGGGGTTCGCCGGAGAAGATCGAAACCCAGTTTGGGCCCCCGATGGCAAACAAGTTTATTTCTTGAGTGAGCAAGTGGAAGCCAATGCACCCGGTGAGGAAGGCAAAAATCAGCCACCTTCATTGAAGGCCGGTGAACGCGTGATACCTCAACTCGCCAGTAGTTACAACGTATGGGTGATGAACCCAGATGATCCCACACAGCAAACTCAAGTGACTAAGCACGATACGCATCCCGTGAGATTTTTGAGTGTGAGTGAAGATGGCACGCTCTGTTACGGGCATAACGGCCAAGTGTTCGTTAAACGACAGGGCGAAGAACCTACGCCTGTGCAAATCACGTTGCGTAACGGTCTGCGGAGCAATGCCGCGATCAACAAAACCATGCGAGATTCGGCTACCGAATTCAGCGTCTCTCCCAATGAGGAAGAAGTTGCCTTCGTGGTCCGTGGTGAAGTATTCGTGGCGAATGTTGAGTTCGGTACAACGCGGCGGATCACCAACACACCGCAACAGGAACGCAGTGTCAGTTGGTGTGATGATCGCACACTGGTGTACGCCGGAGAGCGAAATGATTCTTGGAACTTGTACAAGTCGACGATTGGCAGTGATGACGAGGATGGTTTCGCCAACGCGACCGTTGTGAATGAAGCAGTTGTGCTGGAAACAGACGACGAGACGTTTCAGCCTGTTTGCTCGCCCGATGGCAAGCAGGTCGCGTTTTTGAAAAATCGAACCGAAATCATGGGTTTGAACCTTGAATCAGGTGAAACCAAAACACTCGTTCCCGCCAAGAAAAATTTCTCCTATACCGATGGTGATATCCAATACGAGTGGTCGCCCGATAGTGCTTGGTTGGTGATGACTTACCACGGTCACGAAAGTTGGATCTCTGAAGTCGGTGCCGTGAACTTGGAATCGGGCGAGATCATTAATGTGACCGACAGTGGGTATGCTGAGGGCCTGCCCGCCTTTGCAGATGGCGGTCAAGCGATTTTGTACGCGTCTGATCGTTTCGGAGAACGCAGTCACGGTAGTTGGGGTGGCGAGAACGACGTGATGGCGTTGTACCTGACACAAGCGGCTTACGATGAGGCAACGTTAGACAAGGAAACGTTGGCGCTTAAAAAGAAGCGGGAAAAGAAAGAGAAAGAGAAAGCAGAAAAAACAGCCGACAAAAAAGAAGAGGCTGCTGATTCGGCAAAAACAGGCGACGATAAAAAAGCCGAATCGGACAAAGCAGATGAAGACGGCTCAGCCGATGCCAAAGACAAGCAAATCAAAGCCGTTGAATTTGAAACGGATGATTTGGATCTGCGGCGACGTCGTTTAACGTTGCATTCTTCTCAGTTGGGCTCGTTTGATATTTCACCGGATGGCGAGCATCTTCTGTACTCTTCGCAGGTCGATGATAAGTGGGCACTTTGGTTGTGTAAGGTACGCGATCGTTCCACCTCGAATATTATGTCGTTGCAAGGTGACGCGACGGTTCGGTTTTCAAAGGATGGCAAGCATGCGTTTCTTTTGCAAAATGGAAAACTTTCCAAGGTTGACCTGAGCGGCGCGATCAGTGGCGGCAAAGCGAAAAATAAACCGATCGCATTTGCGGCGGAAATGACGATCGATGGACCTGCCGAGCGGGATTACATTTTTGAACACGCTTGGCGACAGGTGAAACGCAAGTTCTATGACGAAAACTTGCACGGTGTTGATTGGCCTGCACTGAAAGAAAATTATGCTGCCTTTTTACCCAGCATTAATAACAATTATGATTTCGCCGAGTTGTTGAGCGAGATGCTAGGGGAATTAAACGCCTCGCATACAGGTGCCCGTTTCCGTCCACAGCGGCCTGACGGAGATGCCACAGCGGCTTTTGGTTTGCTCTACGACGTAAATTACGATGGCGACGGACTTAAAGTCGCTGAGGTAATCGATCGTGGACCTTGTGATGCTGCAGATTGCAAAATCAAACCGGGCGTCGTCATCACTCACATCAATGGAATCAAGTTGACCCAAGATGTGAATCCGTGGAAGTTGCTGAATCGCAAGGCTGGCAAACCCCAGCGTCTAACATTGCAGGGCGATGAAGAGTGGGAAGAAGTGATTCGACCGATTAGTGTCGGTGCTGAAAATAACCTTCTATACGAACGCTGGATCGCAAATTGTAGAAAAATGTGCGAGGAGCTCTCCGATGGTCGAATCGGCTATGTCCATGTCCGTGGGATGAATGATGGTAGTTTCCGTCGAGTCTATTCTGAGGTGCTGGGCAAGAACAACGAAAAAGAAGCGTTGATTGTTGATACTCGCTTTAACGGAGGTGGTTGGTTGCACGAAGACCTGGCGACTTTCCTCAGCGGTAAAACGTATTGTCAATTTTCTCCACGCGGCCATGAAGATGGCGGGCTGGGAGGAGAGCCGATCAATAAATGGACCAAGCCAGTTGTCGTTTTACAAAGCGAAAGTAATTACAGCGACGCACACTTCTTCCCTTGGACCTTCAAGGAAAAAGGCGTCGGTAAGCTGGTGGGCTCAGCCGTACCAGGAACCGCCACCGCCGTTTGGTGGGAGCGTCAGATAAACCCAGCTATTGTTTTCGGCATTCCTCAGGTTGGCATGCTGACCAATGATGGGCAATATCTGGAAAACAACCAACTGGAACCGGACTACAAAGTTCTCAATGACCCACCCGCTGTGGCGGCCGGGAACGATCCACAAATGGAGATGGCCGTGAAGGTTCTGTTGGAGGATCTCAAGAAGGAAGAATAAACCGATCCAACGAGAT
>JAAEPL010000132.1 GCA_024232675.1 Planctomycetaceae bacterium | reverse complement strand
TGTTTTTAGGATTCTTCGTAGATGTTTTTAGGTTTCTTCGTAGATTGTGGCAGGGATTGGATTGGGGAGCGGATCTCAGTTTGGCGGTGCGATTCACAGCCACAGTGTGAGCTTAGTGCCACCGCCTTTTTGGACTTTGCTGCTTTAACCAGAGCATGCGTGCTACCGATTCGCTTTCTCTGGAATCGTTCACTAAAATTAAACGGTTGCTTTTACACCGGTGAAACAGCTTCGATCAGAATATCAATCGTGATATACTGGGTAAGGCATTCGTAAGACTCACGTATCTAAGGTTCGTCATTTTTATGATTCTCTTGGCAAAGAATTTCGTAGGCATGGTAACGCTTTTAACCGCTCTGGTTTCGTGGCTTGTTTTCTCGCAAGCGGGTTGGCCAGATACTCCCCTTCAAGAGCAAGAGCAGGAAGTATCGGGGCAGGAATACAAACTTGGCCCCAATTTAATTGAAAACTTTTCTGCTGAAACAGCGACGGCTGATCCCAAATTGGCGGCAGACTGGGAGACGCGAATTTGGAGTGGAGAACCCCTATTTGAAATCGAAACAAGTTTTGCGAGGACCGGGGGTCGCTGTTTCAAGATCCACTCGGCGGAGGGGGCAGATGCCAGTTGGAGCTTTCGTGTCGAGCTCGAGCGAAACACGGAGTATCAGCTAAGTGCTTGGGTGAAAACGGAGGATTTGGCTGCCGGAGGCCTGGGAGCTTTGCTGAATTTGCACGAGCTGCAAATGGAGGGGAAAGCAGATTCCATGCGGGGGACCCAAGAATGGACGCCCGTCACGACAGAATTCAATTCGGGAGCCCATGATTCACTCTTGGTGAATTTGTTATTTGGTGGCTGGGGGCGCGCAACCGGCACGGCTTGGTTTGACGATATCGAACTAAGGGAGATTCAACGACCGGTTGCACCTGTTCTCTCTGAAGACGAGGCGCTCGTTTTGTTCGAGTCCAAGGTCTTACCCATACTGAAAAAACACTGTTTCGATTGCCACGGTAGCGGAGAGAAAATTCGCGCCGAATTGGTTATGACGAACCGGGAGGACCTGATCGCTGGAGGCGAGTCAGGCATCGCACTTGACCTCGAGGAACCTGCCGACAGTTTATTGTTAGAAGTCATCAACTACGACAGTTACGAGATGCCACCTAGCGGCAAACTTCCGGACGAAGACATCCAGTCCATTACCCAATGGGTGATGGCCGGTGCGCCTTGGAAAGGTGAGGGATTTAAGCCCGATCGCGACGCCGAAGTTGACGGTGGTCCACCGGAGGTCAACGCCGAAACCAAACAGTGGTGGGCGTATCAGCCTGTGCAACGACCGGTTGTTCCGCAAGTTGACATGGATTGGGGAACCAACGAGATTGATCAGTTTATCGCTGAAAAACTGCAAGCGAAACAACTCACGCCTGCGGAGCCAGCCAACCGTCGACAGTTGATTCGACGGGCTTTCTATGACTTGACGGGCTTGCCACCGACGCCACAAGAAGTCGCAGATTTCGTCGCGGATGATTCCCCTAATGCTTATCCCGAATTGATTGAACGACTGTTGGCGTCACCGCACTATGGTGAGAAATGGGGACGGCACTGGTTGGACGTGGTGAGGTACGCCGAATCCAATAGTTACGAACGCGATGGTACAAAACCGTTCGTCTGGCGTTATCGTGATTACGTGATCCGGGCATTTAACGAAGACAAACCTTACGACATGTTTCTGATGGAACAGTTGGCGGGTGATGAAATGAATGAAGTCACGGCGGAACGCGTGATTGCAACCGGATATTATCGCTTGGGGTTATGGGACGACGAACCGGTAGATCGAAAGCAAGCCTGGTTTGATGATATGGATGATGTTTTAGCCACAACATCCCAAGGCATTCTCGGAATGACGATCAATTGCGCAAGGTGTCATGACCACAAAATCGATCCCGTACCAACGGAAGATTACTATCGCTTGCTGGCCTTTTTTCGAAATGTTGAGCGCTATGGTGTGAGAGGTCATGACACAGTCAAAGCAGCCTCGGTTCGTGTCATTGCCGACCCGGAAACCCAAGAAAAACACCAGCTTGAGACAGACAGATATCGCAAACAGGTCGAAGCAAATAAGCTTGCGATGGCAGAGATTGAAACGCTCGTCAAGGAAGATTTTATTCCGGTGGAGCACGAAGAATTTCGCAGTGAAATGAATCGCGTGCCGTTGGTTGAAAAACGAGCGGGTGGCGTAATCACTCAGCAACAAGCGGATGAATATGCAAAGCTGTTCAAGGAAATGAGGCGGTTGCGAAACAACCCTCCGAAATCTCTGGAGGAGGCCTTGTGTGTCAAAGAGAGTGGAATCAGCCCCCAGAAGACGTTCGTGCAGATACGCGGCAATGCCAATGCCGAGGGCAAAGAGGTTTCGCCGGGCTTCCCCTCCGTACTCTCACCTCCCGAACCGGAAATAGAAGTTCCCGCGGAAGGTCTCTCAACGGGTCGTCGTATGGCGCTGGCACGCTGGATTACCGATCCAGCCAATCCGCTGACAGCTCGTGTGATGGCGAATCGTATTTGGCAGCATCATTTTGGCCGCGGGATCGTGCGTAGCGCCTCTGATTTTGGTTTTCAGGGAACGCCTCCCACGCACCCCGAATTACTTGACTGGTTGGCCAGCGAATTTGTGGAGCGTGATTGGAGCGTCAAAGCGATGCATCGTTTAATCATGTTGAGTTCAGCTTACCAAATGGCCTCTCGATTCAATCAAGCAGCCTACGACGTTGACCCCATGAATGATTTGATTTGGCGATTTGATATGCGACGTCTGACCGCCGAGGAGATAAGGGATTCGATTTTGGCTGTGAACGGGACATTGAACAAAGAGAAAATGTACGGTCCCAGTATTTACCCGATCATTCCTGATGAGGTG